>JBNLCA010000378.1:0-2065 GCA_050303575.1 Paracoccaceae bacterium | reverse complement strand
GCTGCAACAAGGCGCTGATCTGCCCGTTCCATGGCTGGAGCTACAATCTCGACGGAACGCTGAGGGGCATCGCCGAACGGGCAAGCTTCCCGGAACTCGACAAGGCGGAATGGGGGCTGAAGCCGCTGGAACTGGAAGTCTGGAACGGCTTCCTTTTCGTCCGGTTCGAGCCGTCGGACCAGCCCTCGGTTGCCGAGATCATGGCGCCCTACGACGCCGATTTCGAGGGCGTCGATGTCGCCGGGATGGTCCGCATCCCGGAGAACGACTGGGAGGACCGGCTGCCCGCCAACTGGAAATGCCTGCGCGACGTCGACAACGAGGGCTACCACGTGCGGCAGGCGCACCCAGCGCTGCACGACCTTTACGGCGACGGCTATGCCGACGGCGACTGGATGGGCGGCACCTCGCGTTCGGACGGCGTCTTCAACGAAGGGCCCGGGCGGCTCTGGTCGGTCAGGGCCTACAAGAAGCTGGTGGAGGCGAGCCCGCTTGAGGGCGTGCAGGCAAGGCGCTGGAGCTACTACAACCTCTTTCCCAACACCGTCATCGGTCTCTATCCCGACAGCGCAACCTGGTACCAGGAGATCCCGCTGTCGTCCGGCGAGACGATCCAGCGCGGCCGCGCCTATCGCTTCCCCAACGAAAACCGCGAACTGCGGGCGATGCGCTACCTTTCGGGCCGCATCGACAAGGTGACGGCCGAAGAGGACCACGACCTCTGCATCTGGTCCTACGAGGCGACGAAATCGTCGGGTTATCAGGGCGCGATCCTCTCGGACCTGGAACGCGGGCTGAGGTCGTTCCACGATCTGTTGCGCGAGGCAATCCCGGAACTGACCGAGGATCGGCCACCGGGCTGAGTTTGGCCGCCCACAGAATAGGCACTTGCCTCCGACAGGGCTTTTCAGCCGCCCGGTGATGTGTATTCATCGAGCCTGAAGGACAGGGACGCGGGGGAACATGGAAGGCAGCACGCGGTTCCAGAAATGGCTGCGGTCCGAGGGCGGGCGCGGCCTTACCCTGATCAGCCCGACCGCCATCTACGCGCTCCTTCTCCTCGCCGTGCCATTGGGCGCGGTCTTCACCTACTCGTTCCTGACCGACGGCTATCTGACGATCGACTGGGTGGTGACCTGGGCGAACTACAAGGAGGCCTGGACCGATCCGCTCTACCGCGAGGTGATGATCCGCTCGCTGATCGTCTCGGCGTCGGTGACGCTGGCGACGGTGGTGCTGGCCTTCCCGGTCGCTTATTACGTCAGCTTCCATGTCAGGCCCGACCGCAAGTCGCTGTGGCTCTTCCTGATCACCATCCCATTCTGGACCTCGTACCTGATCCGGGTGTTCCTGTGGAAGGTGATCCTGGGCTACAACGGCGTTGTGAACTCGGGCCTTCTCGGCCTCGGGATCATAGACGAGCCCTTGACCTTCATTCTCTACAACACCAACGCCATCGTCATCACGCTGGCGCACGCCTATGCGCCCTTCGCGATCCTGCCGATCTTCGTCGCGCTGGAGAAGATCGACCGCTCGCTTCTCGAGGCGTCGCAGGATCTGGGCGAGTCGAAGCTCCTGACCTTCTGGCGCGTCACCCTTCCGCTTGCCATGCCCGGTGTGGTCGGCGCGGTCCTCATCGTCTTCATCCCGACCATCGGCGACTACGTCACGCCCAAGATGGTCGGCGGACCGGAAGGGCGGATGATCTCGAACGCCATCGAGCTGCAATATCTGAAGCTCGACAATTACCCGCTCGGATCGGCGCTGGCCGTCTCGGCGATGGCCATCGTCACCGTGGTCAGCCTGATCTTCGTCTTCGCCAACCGCAAGTTCCTGAGGGTACGGCAATGACGCAAGGCACCGGCTTCCGCATTTACGCCATCGCGTACCTGGTCTTCCTCTATGCGCCGATCATCCTGTTGCCGCTTTTCGCCTTCAACGACTCGACGATCATCGCCTTCCCGCTCTCGGGCTTCACCACCGAATGGTTCGGGCAGCTCTGGGGCATCGACGCGCTGAGGAACGCGGTCGTCACCAGCCTGAAGATCGCGGTCATCTCCTCGGT
>JBNLCA010000377.1:0-2319 GCA_050303575.1 Paracoccaceae bacterium | reverse complement strand
AACTGGTTCTTCCTCGGCGCGATCTTCACCACGCTGGACCTGCCAGCCGACGCGCCCGAGGCGGAGCATTGCGGAAGCTGCCGCGCCTGCCTCGACATCTGCCCCACGGACGCGTTCCCGGCGCCGTTCCAGCTCGACGCGCGGCGCTGCATCTCGTACCTGACGATCGAGCATGCCGGGCCGGTGGACACCGCGCTGCGCCCGGCCCTTGGCAACCGCATCTACGGCTGCGACGACTGCCTTGCCGTCTGCCCGTGGAACAAGTTCGCACAAGCCGCGAGCCAGGCGAAGTACGAGGCGCGCGAGGGGCCGGCGCCCCTGGCCGAGCTTGCGGCGCTGGACGACGCGGCGTTCCGGGCGCGGTTCTCGGGCTCGCCCGTCAAGCGCGTCGGGCGGGACCGGTTCGTGCGCAACGTCCTTTATGCCGTCGGCAATTCCGGCGACCCGGCGCTGCGTCCGGTGGCGCAGTCCCTGGCCGACGATCCGGACCCGGCGGTTGCCGACGCGGCGCGATGGGCGGCGATCCGCCTTGGCGGTGGCAATTGAGACACTTGTGGCCCATATTGGGTGTCCGGGAACGAGCCCGGGATCAATTCGGAGGAGATGATCCATGGCGAAGAAGACCGAGAAGGCCGACCACCGGCTGAAACGCTACACCGACATCGAGCGCGCCGAGAGCGCGAAGAGCCAGTCGCAGGACCTGCAGCAGCGCAAGCGCGAAGGCCGCGATGACGGCAAGAAGGCCCGCGAATACGCGCGGATCGAGCGCGGTCACACGGCCTGACATGATCCGCTGGGTGGGGGCACTGGTGCTGGCCGCGGGGCCGGCAATGGCAGACTTTGACCAGGGTGAGCGCAATGCCCCCTTCCTCGAACCGGCGTTCGAGGGTCAGACCCGCGCGCCGCAGGTGGAAAGCCCGTTCGGGGTGAAGACCGAAGTCTTCGCCGGCGGGCTTGAGAATCCTTGGGGCATCGCCGCCCTGCCGGGCGGATCCTACCTCGTCACCGAGCGCGCCGGGCGGATGCGGATCATCGCGCCCGACGGCACGCTATCGGACGCGATCAGAGGCGTGCCGGATGTGCTCGATTCCGGTCAGGGCGGTCTTCTGGACGTGGCCGTGGGGCCGACCTTCGACGAAGATCGGGTCATCTGGTGGAGCTATGCCAAGCCCCTGGGCCTGCGCCGCACGGTGACCGCCGCGGCGCGCGGCGTCCTGTCGGAGGACGGCAGCGAAGTCACCGAGGTCGAGGACGTCTTCGTGCAGGAGCCTTGGAGCTTCAGCCCGCTTCATTTCGGCTCGCGGATCGTGTTCGACGCGGCGGGCCATGTCTTCATCACCACGGGCGAGCATTCCCGCGCCGCCGAGCGGGTCCTGGCGCAGGACATCGAGACGACCTTCGGCAAGGTGATCCGGCTGAATGTCGACGGCTCGGTGCCCGCGGACAACCCGTTCGTCGGACGGGACGGGATCGACACGATCTGGTCCTACGGCCACCGCAACGTGCAGGGCGCGGCGATGGCGCCGGACGGGCGGCTCTGGACCGTCGAGCACGGGCCGCGCGGCGGCGACGAGTTGAACCTGCCCGAGGCGGGCAAGAACTACGGCTGGCCGGTGGTCAGCTACGGAATCGAGTATTCCGGCGCGCAGATCGGCGACGGGCTCGCCCGCGCCGAGGGGATGGAGGAACCGGTCTACTTCTGGGACCCGGTGATCGCGCCCGCCGGGATGACCTTCTATTCCGGTGCCATGTTCCCCGAATGGGAGGGCAATCTGCTGATCGGCGGGCTGGCCTCGCAGAAGCTGGTGCGGCTGGTGATCGAGGGCGACCGGGTCGTGGGCGAGGAGCGGCTTCTGGATGTCGGCCGGATCCGCGATGTCGAGGTCGCGGCGGACGGCGCGCTGCTCGTGCTGATCGACGATGCCGACGGCGCCGTGCTGCGCGTGAGCCGGGAGTAGGGTCGGCTCAGGTCGGTCCTTTCAGGCTGCGGACATGCAGTTTCGCCGCGCGGCGAGCCCGGTCGAGAACCGCTAGAGCCCGGTCCATTCGGCGTTGGCGCTGCCGAGGGTCCGCGCCGCGCGGGTCCAGCGTATCGGCGTTCCGTCGATCATCACCGCCGGACGGAGCCGACGGGCCGGACCCCACGGCGTCGCCTCCTCGCCGCTGGCAAAGTCGGTTTCCTCCAGGTCGGTCGTCATCGTGCCTGGAGCGTCCTGCGGATGGGCCTTGAGCGTTTCCGCCGTGCGGGCGAGCGACAGGCGCGCGGTGCCGCCCGTCACGAGAAGCCGCAGCGCAGCGGCCGCCATCAGGCATCCCGTC
>JBNLCA010000376.1:0-5229 GCA_050303575.1 Paracoccaceae bacterium | reverse complement strand
TATCCACCCTGACACCGGCCGGGTGCACACGTCCTATTCCATCGCCGGGGCAAACACCGGACGCCTCGCCTCGACCGACCCGAACCTGCAGAACATCCCCGTCCGCACCGAGGAAGGCCGCCGCATCCGCGAGGCCTTCGTCGCCGAGAAGGGCAAGGTGCTGGTCAGCCTCGACTACAGCCAGATCGAGCTTCGCATCCTCGCCCACATCGCCGACATCCCGGCCCTGAAACAGGCCTTCACCGACGGGCTCGACATTCACGCGATGACGGCGAGCCAGATGTTCAACGTGCCGCTCGACCAGATGACCCCCGAGGTCCGCCGCCGCGCCAAGGCGATCAACTTCGGCGTCATCTACGGCATCTCGGGCTGGGGCCTTGCGCGCAACCTGCGCATCCCGCGCGACGAGGCGCAGGCCTTCATCGACACCTATTTCGAGCGCTTCCCCGGTATACGCGCCTACATGGACGACACGATCGCCTTCGCCAAGCGCGAGGGTTACGTCCAGACGCTTTTCGGCCGCAAGATCCATACGCCCGAGATCAACTCGAAGGGTCCGACCGCCGGCTTCGCCCGCCGCGCCGCGATCAACGCTCCGATTCAGGGAACCGCGGCCGACGTCATCCGCCGCGCGATGATCCGCATGCCCAAGGCGATCGAGGGGATGCCGGCGAAGATGCTCCTCCAGGTCCACGACGAGCTGCTCTTCGAGGTGGACGAGGGCGCGACCGACAGGCTGATCGACGCCGCCCGCGAGGTGATGGAGAGTGCCGCCGAGCCCGCGGTGAAGCTGTCGGTCAAGCTGACTGTCGACGCCGGCCGCGGCGCGAACTGGGCGGAAGCGCATTGAGCGACGCCTGGACCGATCCACGGCGGCAGGCGAGCATCTGGCGAGACATCGCCAGGCTGGTGTGGCGGCTGAGGTGGTTCATAGCTGCGTTCATTGTCACATACGGGCTGGCGGCCAAGCTGCCGGTCGTCGGCGGCATCGTCATTGCGGTGATCATCGCCTATAGTCTGGTGGTTGCATTGGGGGCCGCCGGCGGCCCCGGCCTCCCGCGGCACTACCTTGTGCCACGCTTCACCGCGCTGGGCCTGGCTATCGTGCCTATCGCCGGCGGCCTCGCCCTGCAGGTTGGTTGGGCTGTGCTCCTGCTTGCGAACAGGGTCCACTTCTTCGAAGTGTTTGGTCGGGCCATGCCCTTCGTCAGTGTGCTGATGTCGTTCCTCAGCTTGTTTCTGCTCGTGGCATTGCTCGCGGCGCTCGGTCCACGTCTGGTCAGAAGCGTTCACCGCGACCGGTCGCAGGTTGAAATGGGGTTTGGTTCCAGGTTCTGGCGCATCGCGATGGCCATGGTCGGTTGCATCGTGGCGATTGGCATCGTCATGGCCGTGACGGCATATGGCGCCGTGCAGCTCAAGTTGGAGAACATTTTCTTTTTCGTTCAACCCTTCGTCCTCGCCCTGGTGGTTCTTGCCTACCAGATTGTCGCGGCTTCCATCCTAATGAGGGCCACCTCGTCGGTCACCGCCCAGGCCGAGGTCTTTAGCTGACATGGCCTTGTCGTGAACCACGACGCTGATCCGCTCGACATTCGCTCGGGCCCGCTTCCGCCGGTGATCTGGCGGTTGTTCTGGCGTATGCCTCGGGTGATCCTTCCGGCCGTCGCGATCCGAATGCTGAAGGTTCAGATCAAGCTGACCGTTGAAGCCGGCAAGGGTGCCTCCCGGGCAGAGGTGC
Source organism: Paracoccaceae bacterium (assembly GCA_050303575.1). Lineage (GTDB taxonomy): Bacteria > Pseudomonadota > Alphaproteobacteria > Rhodobacterales > Rhodobacteraceae > JBNLCA01. Next base: position 3,488 of record JBNLCA010000376.1, on the reverse strand, counting down.
ATTGAGGTCAGGGAAACCCGCCTTGCCTCGCCTCCGCGCCGCGTGGGATGGACGCGCGAGAAACCTCGCCCGGAGATGGCAATGCGTTCCCTTTGTCTGATTGCGGCCCTTGCGGCCGCGCCTGCCGTGGCCGACGAGCCGTCATACTACGACGAGGCCGGCGTGATCTACCTGATGAGCGCCAACGCGAACGGCCTTGTCCTGACGTCGAAATATCCGGTGGGCATCTTCCGGACCGACCCCGCAGAGGAGCTGCCGGGCGGCGGTGTCTCCTACGGCTGGCACGAAGCAAGGCGCGTGATCTACCTGGGCAAGGACTGCGACGCGGCAAGCGAGGAATACGGCACCGGGCGCTGGGTGATGTCGTCCGGCTCGGCCGGCGGCTTCCGGGTGGATTTCAGCAGCCCGCAGGTGGTGATAGACTTCCCGCTGCAGGAAGTCGGGCTGGACCTGCCCTGGCTGACGACGTGCATGGATCGCAATGGGAACTAGGTGGCGCGAATGAGGCCGTATCTGCCGCTGTCGCTGGTTCTCTGTGTCGCCGGACAGGCTGGCGCCGAGATCGACCCCGGCTGGTTCATCTCGAGCTGGGGCGACGCCTACACCGCCGTCGAGAACCCGAACGGGGTGATCCTGACCTCGGTCTATCCCAAGTCCTGGTTCGTCGAGCGCGGCGCCGAGAGCTACGTCGAGGAGGGGCTCGACACGATCTTCCTCGGCAAGTCCTGTGACGTGTTCCACAAGGTCTTCGGCAAGGGCACGTTCAGCTGGGGCAACGGCGGTTTCCGCGCCGAGTTCGAGGACGGGCGGGTGATCGGCTTTCCCCGGCAGGAAATGCCGTGGGAGGGCCTGATGGACTGCATGAACTAGACACAGACCGGGCGATCATCGGCTGACCTCGCTCGGCCCTACGCCTTGAACACGTCATGCGACGGCGCCTCGCGCGCATAGAAATCCCTCAGCGTCCGTCCCTTCTCCGGCCGGAACGGCTCGGCATCGACGGCGTCGTCGATCCGGTCGACGCGGAAGGTGCGGAAATCGTCGCGCAGCTCGCACCAGGCGACCAGCGTCCAGACCTTGCCCCAGTAGAAGAGTCCCAGGGGCCGCACCTGCCGGCCGGTCACCCGCCCCTCGACGTCGCGATAGGCGAGCACCAGGCTGACCTGCGCCTCGACCGCTGCCTGAAGCCGGTCGAGAAGCGCGCGGGTGGCAGGATCGATGCTCCAGCTCGACACGGCGTGGATCTGGACCGAACCGGCGCGTGCCCGTTCGGACTCGGGCAGCACCGCCTCGATCTTGACCAGCGCCTCCTCGGCCGATTTCGCCATCTCGAGCCCGCCCCAGGCGCGCACCATCCGCGCGCCGGCGACCAGCGCCACGACCTCGTCGCGGGTGAACATCAGCGGCGGCATCTCGTAGCCGCCGCGCATGATGTAGCCGACGCCGGCCTCGCCCTCGATGGGCACGCCCGAGCCGATCAGGTCGGCAACGTCGCGATAGATCGTGCGCTCGGACACTTCCAGCTTCTCGGACAGCGCCCGCGCGGTGGTCAGCCGGCCGCCGCGCAGGTACTGGACGATCTGGAACAGGCGATCGGCGCGGCGCAAGTCTCAGGCCCCGGCGAAGGTGAAAAGGCCGAAGCGGTTGCCGTCGGGATCGGCGCAATAGCACATTCGCCCGACCGCGATCTCGATCACTGGAGACAGCACTGTTCCGCCGGCCTCCCAGGCGCGGGCGGTGGCGGCCTCGACATCCTCGACCCCGAAATGGATCACCGGCCCGGTGCCGGGGGACGGCTCACCCTCCTGCAGGTTCATCGAGACCCCGCCCGGACCGTAGGGCAGGACGGCGGTCGGGGTGCCGCCCATCGTCACTTCGCTCATGGTGACGCCAAGTACCCGTTCGTAGAAATCACGGGCGGCGGCGAGGTTGCGGACCGGGATCTCGGTCCAGACGACGGGGCTTGCGGCGGTCAGTTCGGCGCGGACGTTCATCGAGGCTCTCCTGGATTCGGGGAATGCCGGCCGGCAGGGCTTGGCCCGCCAGCCGGCACGTTGCCATCAAGCCGCCTTCGGCTCGAACAGGCCGATCGAATTGCCGTCGGGGTCCTTGGCATACTGGAACCGGCCCGGCGGGATCTCGACCACCGGCCCCATCACCACGCCGCCCGCGCCGCGGCAGCGCTCGGCGGCTTCTTCCACCTTGCCCGGCACGATCATGTGGATCGTCGGGCCGGCGCCTTCCTCGGCCGGCGTGCCGGGATAGAGGTGGCCGGCGATGCCCGACTCGTCGGCCGCCGAGATCATGGCGACGGGGTTCGGACCGGTCTCGTCCATCTTGAACTCGAAATCGAAGACCTTCGAGTAGAAGCTCATGCCGGCCTTCATGTCGCGGACGGGGATTTCCATCCAGACGACCGGATGCTGGGGTTTGAAGGACATCGCTCTCTCCTTGCGTAGCGTGTTGCGATGAACCCTGTCTGACATACCCCTCCTGACAACGTTTTGTCAGGAGCCTGTCCGCATCCAGCCGAAACTCTCCGCCGTCGGTCCGGACGGACGATACTCGGCCGAGACCCAGCCCTTGTACCCCTCGCGGTCAAGGCGCGCGAAGAAGCCGGGAAAGTCGATCTCGCCCTTCACCGGCTCGGTCCGGTCGGGCACGTTCGAGACCTGGACATGCACCGTCTGCGCGGCGCAACGCTCCCAGACCGACGCCATGTCGCCGTGGATCATCTGCGCGTGAAAGGTGTCGAACTGGAGCTTCAGGTTCGGCGCGCCGACCTCGGTGACGATGTCCAGCGCCTGGTCGAAGTCGTTCAGGAAATAGCCCGGCATGGAAACCGGGTTCAGCGGTTCGATCGTCAGGCTCTGGCCGTCGGCCTCGGCGGCCGCCCATTTCAGGTTGGCGATGCAGGTCGCGCGGGCCTCGGAGCCCTCGGCCTCGCCGGACATGACATGAAGGTGCCCGGCCCCCAGCACCTTCGCGAACCGCAGCGCGCGGATGAAATCCTTGCGGAACCGTTCCTCGCCGCCGGGGACGGCGGCATAGCCGCGCGCACCGCCGGTCCAGTTCGGCGGCGGGCAGTTGATCAGCGCCATCTTCAGCCCGTTCAGCCGGCATTCCTCGGCAATGGCCGCTGCGGGCTCGTCGTAGGGAAAGAGGATCTCCACCGCCTCGAAGCCTGCCACCCGAGCGGCGGCAATGCGCTGGAGCAGGGGAACCTCGGTGAAGAGGTAGGTCAGGTTGGCACACCAGCGCGGCATCAGGAAAGCTCGTCCGAGGGAATCACCGGAAAGAAGGTGCCCGAGGACCAGAGCCCGAACCAGCGCGTTCCCTCATGCTCCTCGTGGCAGCCGACCTCGACCAGCCGGTAGAAGCTCTTGCGGTCGATCAGCGCCTCGAGGTTGCGGCGCACCAGCACGTAGGGAGAGGGCTCGCCGGTCTGGGGATCGCGCACCACGCGGATCGGATGGTCGGGCCCGGCC
>JBNLCA010000375.1:0-6737 GCA_050303575.1 Paracoccaceae bacterium | reverse complement strand
CGCGGTTCTGGCGGCGGCCCGTGCCGACGCGATGCGGCCGGCACCGGCGGTGCTTCTGGCGCGGATCGCCGGGGATGCCGAGGCCGAGCTGGCCTGGCAGCGGGCGCGGACGCCAGCGCGGGGCGGATTGCGCGGCCTGCTTGCGGGGCTCGGCGGTTGGCCGGGCGTCGGCGGGCTCGTAACGGCGGCGGCGGTCGGCGTCTGGATCGGGGTCGTGCAGCCGACGACGGTCGAGGATCTGGGCCTGCCGGTGGCGGGCGCGGCGGACGACGATGCGCTGGCGATGCTGCTCCCCGACTACAGCCTTGCGACCGACTGGGAGGGCTGAGCGATGAACGACATGCGCGACCCGCAGGACACCCCGAAACCGCCGGCGCGGCCGGCGGGCTCGCCCGTCTGGATGCGGGTGCTGCTGGTCGCCTCGCTGGCGGCGAACCTTTTGGTCGTCGGCCTTGTCGCCGGCGCCGTCTTCAACGGGCCGCCGCCGCGCGAGAGCGGCCGCAGCCCGGGCGATGTCGCCTCGACGATCTATTTCGGCGCGCTGCCGCCCGACGCGCGGCGCGAGGTGACGCGGATGATGTGGCGCCATGCGCGCGATTTCCGCGAGGGCCGCGAGATGCTGCGGACCGAGGTCGGAAACACGCTTGCGCTTCTGCGCGCCGAAACGGTGGACAAGGATGCGCTGGTGGCCTCGGTCCGCAGCCAGCGCGAGCAGCTCGGCCAGCGCCGCGAACTGGGTGACCGGCTCTTCATCGACTATGTCGCCGGGATGAGCCTCGAGGAGCGGCGCGCCTATGCCGACCGGATCGAGGAGATGCTGCAGCGGATCTGGCGCCGGTAGCTCGGGCCTGAGCGTCAGGCGGCCGTCTGGCGGCTGATGCTGACCAGGTTGCGGCCGTCCGCCTTGGCCGAGTAGAGCGCCTTGTCGGCGAGATCGACCATCCTGTCGGCCGCCTCGTGACCGCTGCCCGTGACGGCGACGCCGACGCTGACCGTCAGGCTGAGCTCGCCGCCGGACCCCGGCAGATGGAAGGGCGCCGCCTCGACCAGCCGGCGCAGACGCTCGCCCGCCGCCGCCGCGGCCTCGGGCGTGGTGTCGGGCATGACGACGAGGAACTCCTCGCCGCCCAGCCGCGCCACCGTGTCGGCGGCCCTGAGCGCGCCCGAGATCCGCTGCGCCGCCTCGGCCAGAACCGCGTCGCCCGCGCCATGGCCGTGCGTGTCGTTGACCCGCTTGAAGTGGTCGAGGTCGAGCACCATCACCGCGAAGGGCCGGCCGGTCGCCTCGGCCTCGTCGGCGACGCGGGCAAGCGTGGCGAGCGCGTAGCGGCGGTTCTTCAGCCCGGTGAGCGGGTCGGTGACGGCAAGCTTCAGACCGTCGCTGATCTGCTGGCGCAGCCGGTCTGCGCGGGCCTTGCGGCGCAGCTGCCCGCGCAGACGCTCGACCAGTTCCAGAGGGTTCACCGGCAGTTCGACGACATCGCCTGCGCCGAGGTCGAGCGCACTGACCGCACCCGCGGTGTCGAGCGGGTGGACCAACGCGACGATACCAGCCGTGCGCGCCTCGGCGCGGCTTCTGAGTTCGGCAATCAGGGTCAGCCCGTCGTGCCGCGCCTCGAGATCGGCGCTGATGACATAGACGTCGGGCTTCAGGCCCGCCGCCTCGGCCTGATAAAGCGCGTCGCGCGAGAGGACGACGATCCGGTCGCGCAGATGCGGTTCGAGCGCTGCGCGCAGCGTCTCGGCCACCGACATGTCGCCGGTGACCAGCGCGACGGTGCCGGGGCGCTGCGGGGCCGGCGTTTCGAACCTGGCTCGCAGCTCGGCGAAGCCCAGCGCCGCCTCGGCGTCGCCGCGCTGGGCAAGGTCGTCGTCGGAACTGCGCGCGCGCATCCGGCTGCGCAGACGCGCCATCACGACGGCCTCGGGCATTGTGCGGTCGAGGACATCGTCGGCACCGGCGGCCAGCGCCTCGGCGGTCACCGTGCCGCCGGACTTGCGCACGAAGGCGACAAGCTCGGTCGCCGCGGTCGCGGGATCTGATTTCAGCTCGCGCAGAAGCGCCAGCGACGCCTCGTCTTCCGAGAAGCCGATCAGCGCCACGTCGGGGTGCCATTGCCGCGCCAGGCGACGTGCCTCGTCCAGCGTGTCGGCCACGATGACTTGGTGATGTGTCTGGGCCAGTCGGGCGCGGAGCAGGATGCGACTGCTCGAATGCTCGTCGGCCAGCAGGATTGTGCCCGCCATTGCCGTCTCCATGGGTTCTGTTCGCCCGGTCAGTTTTCGTTGAGTTTGGTTAAGGAATCCTTTCCAGTTCCGGGACAAGTCGATGAAAGGGCCTTACATGCGGCGGGATGCTGCCGAGACGCTGGCGCTGAAGGCATTGGGCTGGCTCGCCGGCAACGACGAGCTTCTGCCGGTCTTCCTGGGATCGACGGGGGCCTCGCTCGACGAGTTGAAGAACAGGGCGTCGGATGCGGATTTCCTGGGTTCGGTGCTGGATTTCCTGCTGATGGACGACGCCTGGGTCGTGGAATTCGCCCAGTCCGTCGGGGTTCCGCCGGAGGCCATGACACAGGCGCGAGCGGCGCTTCCGGGCGGCGACGCGGTACATTGGACGTGAAAACATTGCCTTGAAGGCCCGTGTCGGTCAAACTCGCGGCCCTCTGGGAGGAGACATGGCCGGGATTCGCGGCGTTATCTTCGACAAGGACGGCACCTTGTTCGACTTCACGGCGACGTGGAGCAAATGGGCAGCCGCATTCCTGATGGAACTTGCCGGCGGCGACGTCGCGCGGGCCGCCTTCCTTGGCCGCGTCATCGGCTTCGACATCGCCCAGCACACGTTCGAGCCGGGCAGCCCGGTCATTGCCGATACCGCCGACATGATCGCCTCGGCCCTGCTGCCGCACCTGCCGGGCGAAAGCCTGACCGCGATGGTCAGCCGGATGAATGCCGCCGCCGCCGGGACCGAGCTGGTCGAGGCGGTTCCGCTCAGGCCGCTCTTCGCTGACCTCAAGCAGCAGGGGCTGAAGATCGGGCTGGCCACCAACGACGGCGAGGTGCCGGCGCGGTCGCACCTCGTGACGGCGGGAATCGTCGACCTTTTCGACTTCGTGGCGGGGTTCGATTCCGGCTTCGGCGCCAAGCCGGCCCCGGGCATGCTGCTGGCGTTCGCCGAGCGCTTCGCGCTGGCGCCGGGCGAGGTGGCGATGGTCGGTGACAGTGCCCATGATCTTGCCGCCGCGCGTGCCGCCGGGATGCGCGGCGTCGGCGTCCTGACCGGCCCGGCGAGCGAGCGCGAACTCAAGCCATTCGCCGAGATCGTGCTGCCGGATATCGGCCACCTGCCGGAATGGATCGGCGCCTAGGTGACGGCCGCCTGAGCCGAGCGCCAGCGAAAAGCGACACGATTCGTCGCTTGAGGCCAATTCTGTGTGCCGCAAGGGTGTCTACTGGGCCGGAACGGAGGCCCAGATGACCGACGCAACCCCCGCAAGGCGCCGCCGCGCCGGAGGCCGTGCCGCCCATGCCGAGCGCGCGGGCCACGCCGCGATCGACCAGATGCCCTGGCGGTTGCCGGTAAACCCCGACCGCCCGACCGAGCCTCTGGACGAAGACGGCGTAAGGGCGATCCACAAGGGTGCGATGCGGATCCTGAGCGAGATCGGGATCGAGATGCTGAACCCCGAGGCCTGCGCGATCCTGAAAGAGGCGGGCTGCAAGGTCGACGGCGCGAACGTCCGCTACGACGAGGATTTCGTGATGGAGATGGTGGGCAAGGCGCCTACCGATTTCACCATCACGCCGCGCAATCCGGAGCGGTTCATCCGGCTTGGCGGGCGGTACATGGCCTTCGTCAACGTCTCGTCCCCGCCGAACGCCTGGGACCTCGAGCGCGGCAAGCGGGCCGGCGACTTCGAGACGTTCCGCGAATTCATGAAGCTGACGCAGTACTTCAACTGCATCCATGTCGCCGGAGGCTACCCGGTCGAGCCGATCGACATCCACCCCTCGGTCCGCCACCTGGACTGCCTGTATGAAAAGCTCGTCCTGACCGACAAGGTCGTCCACGCCTATTCGCTGGGCGCCGAGCGGGTCGAGGACGTGATGGAGATGACGCGCATCGCCGCCGGCCTGACGCCGGAGGAGTTCGAGGCGAAGGCGCACATGTACACCAACATCAACTCGGTCTCGCCGCTCAAGCACGACCACCCGATGCTGGACGGCGCGATGCGCTGTGCGCGGCGCGGGCAGGCGGTGATCGTGACGCCCTTCACCCTTGCCGGGGCGATGGCGCCCGTCACGATGGCGGGCGCGGTGGCGCTGTCGATCGCAGAAGGGCTCGCCTGCATCGCGCTGCTTCAATACATCAAGCCGGGCTGCCCGGTGGGGCTCGGCACCTTCACCTCGAACGTCGACATGAAGTCGGGCGCGCCGGCCTTCGGCACGCCGGAATACGTGCGGGCGACGCAGATGACCGGGCAGATGGCGCGGTTCTACGGGCTGCCCTTGCGCTCGTCTGGCGTCTGCGCGGCGAACGTGCCGGACGGACAGGCGATGTGGGAGACGTCGAATTCGCTTTGGGCCGCCGTGCAGTCGGGGACGAACCTCGTCTACCACGCGGCCGGATGGCTGGAGGGCGGGCTGATCGCGTCGCCCGAGAAGTTCGTGATGGACTGCGAGGTCCTGCAGATGATCCAGCGCTATTTCGAGGAGGCGACCTGGGCCACGGGCGAAGACGACATCGCGTTCGACGCGATCAAGGAGGTCGGGCCGAACGGCCATTACTTCGGATGCCAGCACACGCAGGAGCGCTATACGACCGCCTTCTACCAGCCGATCGCGTCGGACTGGCGCAACTTCGAGGCCTGGAACCTCGACGGTGCGGTCTGGACGGCCGAGCGGGCGCACCGGATCTACAAGGCGATCCTGGGCGACTTTACCCCGCCGCCGATGGACGAGGGCCACCGCGATGAACTGGCCGCCTTCGTGGCGAAGCGCAAGGAAGAGGGCGGGGCGCCGACGGACTTCTGACTTGGCCCTGAACTTTCTGCCTACGAATGATCCACCGGCCCCTGCTCGCGTTGTGCGTGGGAGCGGCGCGCCGGATCACTTCCGAATTGACCTTCCGTCCGCCGCGTGACGAAGTGCCGGCATGACCGAACTCGATCCCGACTTTGTCCGCGCGCAGTTTCCGGCGTTCTCCGTTCCCGCGCTGAAGGACCAGGCGTTCTTCGAGAATGCCGGAGGCTCCTACACCTGCCGCCATGTCATCGACCGGCTGACGCGGTTCTACCATGAGCGCAAGGTCCAGCCCTATGCGCCGTACGAGGCGAGCCGGCTGGGCGGCGCCGAAATGGACGAGGCCCGCGCACGGCTGGCGGCGATGATGGGGGTCGAGACGGAGGAGCTGTCCTTCGGGCCCTCGACAACGGCGAACACCTTCGTGCTCGCGAACGCGGTGCGCCAGTGGCTCAAGGGCCAGAAGGCCAACATCGTCGTTACCGACCAGGACCACGAGGCGAATTCGGGACCCTGGCGGCGGCTGGCAGACGAGGGGATCGAGGTCCGGGTCTGGGGCATCGATCCCGAGACCGGGCATCTCGACCCGGCGAAGCTCGACGCGCTGATGGACAGCGAAACGCGGCTTGTCTGCTTCCCACATTGCTCGAACGTCGTGGGCGAGATCAACGACGTCGCGGCGATCACTGCGAAGGTCCATGCCGCGGGCGCCTTTGTCTGCGTCGACGGGGTGAGCTACGCGCCGCACGGGCTGCCGAACGTGGGCGCGCTGGGCGCCGACATCTACCTCTTCTCGGCGTACAAGACGTACGGACCGCATCAGGGGATCATGGTCGTGCGTCGCGGCATTGGCGCGGCGCTCCCGAACCAGGCGCACTATTTCAACGGCGATACGCTCTACAAGCGGTTCACGCCGGCTGGGCCGGACCATGCGCAAGTTGCCGCGTCGGCCGGGATGGCGGACTACATCGACGAGCTGGCCGGGCATCTCGGGGCCGGGGGGGACGCGGCGGCCCGGGCCGGGGCGGTGCACGACGCGATGCGGGCGCGCGAAGAGGCGCTTCTGGCGCCGCTGGTCTCGTACCTTGCCGGGCGGAACGACGTGCGGCTACTCGGGCCCCGGCATGCGCAGCGGGCGCCGACGGTGGCTGTCGAGGTCGACCGGCCGGGCGAGGCGGTGGCCGCCGATCTGGCGCCGCACGGGATCATGGCGGGCGGCGGCGATTTCTACGCCGTCCGGCCGCTCCGGGCGATGGGCATCGATCCGGAGAAGGGCGTGCTGAGGATGTCCTTCACGCATTACACGAGCGAGGCCGAGGTGGCGAAGCTCATCGCGGCGCTCGACCAGGTGCTTTAGGCTCCCGGCGGGTGCGAGGCGTGTCTTCCCGGCGCTGCGCGCGCCGCGCGGCGCGACCTGAAGCCTAATCCCCGTCCCGTGGCGCGTAGAGCGCGAACCCGTCGGCCTCGCCTTCGGTCGGTTGCACCAGCACCAGCCGGTAGTCGCGCCCGAGAAGCGCGCAGGCCTGCCAGTCCTGCCCGTAGTCCCGGCACCAGTCGGGCCAGGTCAGCACGAAGGCCGGGCGCCCCTCGATCAGGCGGGCGAAATAGGCGTCCTCGTCCGCTCCGAAGAGGAACGCGGCGTGGTCGTACCAGACGAAGGGCTGCGCCGGGTGGGCACCGGAATAGTAGAGCGGGATCACCGAGGCGCGCAT
>JBNLCA010000374.1:0-7861 GCA_050303575.1 Paracoccaceae bacterium | reverse complement strand
GGTCGTCAGGACGCAGAACTGCGCCGCACCGATCCAGCGGCGGTAGAGCGGCGTCAGCTCGGACGCCACCTTCCCGGTCGAGGTGAGACCCGGCGCGCCGTAGTGCGCCTCGAGCGCGGGAACATCCTCGATCCAGTCCATGATCCTGTCCTACCGTGTCGGAGGGCCGCCGTCCCATGCGGACGGCAGCCGCATCAGAAGCCATGTCGTGAAGCCGGTCAACGGCAGCCAGATGATCGAACGCAGCGGACGACCCTAAAGCCGGTCAAGCGTGTCGCCGCGCACCCGGTCGGCTGGGACATCGCCAAGCCAGATCGCAAGGGCCGAGGAAGGCGGCAGGGCGTCCCAACGCTCCTCGCGCCGGAGGTGGCAGCCGGCGCCTTCGGGTGCGTTCACGCGGCTGGCGGCTCGGGCGGGGCGAAGCCCGCCTCGTCCATCAGGCGGTTCGAGTGGCGTTCCACCAGCTCTTCCAGCTCGGCCATGAACCGGTCCACCGGCTTGCCGGGCGGGATCGGGTCAAGAAACTCGACCACCGCGACGCCCGGCTTTCGGTAGACCCCGCGCCGCGGCCAGAAGACACCAACGTTGGTGGCGGCCGGCACGCAGGCCTGGCCCAGCTGCTCGTACAGAAGCCCGGTCCCGACCTTGTAGGGCTTCTTCGCCCCCGGTGCGACGCGGGTGCCCTGCGGGTAGATGATCAGCTGGCCGGGCAGCGTCTGGCCCTTTTTCACCCCGTCCATCATCATCCGGATCGCCTCGGTCCGCCGGCCGCGATCGACCGGCACGCAACCGATCCTGAGCGCGTACCAGCCCAGGATCGGCGCCCATTTCAGTTCCTTCTTCATGATGAACTTGGGCCGCGGCACGGCCGACACGATCATGATGATGTCAAGGAAGCTCTGGTGTTTCGAGCCGATGATGACCTCGTCCGTCGGGGGCGTCCCGCGCACTTCGGTCCTCAGGCCGACCATCCAGCGCGCCGTCCAGCGCACCCAGCGCGTGTAGGCATGGACGGCGGCATAGGCACCCTCGCGGTCAAAGATGGCCCAGGGCGTGTAGACGACCGCCATGAGCGCCATCATCGCGTACATCTGGAAGCTGAAGACCAGCGATCTCAGCCATTGCACGGCGTAACCCATCAGGGCAGTTCCCTCAGCATCCTCAAGGCAGCGAAGCGGGTGGCGAGGAACGCCACCGCAGCGGCCAGAAGTGGCACAAGGAGCGGCAGGAGCCAACCCGCCCCCTGATAGCCGAGACCGGTGAGGAAGGCCCCGGCCTCGTCCATGCGCGGCAGGAAGGCGACGGCGATCATTCCGAGCACCGCGCCCGCCGCGGCGCCGATCAGGGCGCGGATGGTGAAGCGGCGGGTGAAGGCGCGGGCGATGTAGGTGTCCTGCGCGCCGATGAGGCGCAGGACCTCGATCACCTTGCGGTTGGCGGCGAGCGAGGCGCGCGCGGCAAGCGCGATCATCGCCGCCATCGCCGCGGCGATCAGGCAGATCGAGATGACGCCGAGCGAGCGCAGCCGGTGCGCGGCGGCTACCAGCGGACGGCGCCAGCGGGTGTGATCGTCGAGAAGCGCGCCGGGCGCCTCGGCGGCAAGGCGAAGGCGCAGCCCCTCGCCGTCGAATCCGGTCGCATCCTCGGTGATCTCGACAAGTTCCGGTACCGGCAGCGCCTCGAGCGGCAGGTCCGGCCCGAACCACGGCGCGAGGAGGGCGCGGCGTTCCTCGGCGGTCAGCCGCCGTGCCTCGGCGACGCCCGGCGTCTCGCCGAGGATGCGCAGGGTGGCGGCGACCTGCTCCTCGATCTGTTCGGCGGGCGCCGAGATGCGGACCGTGGCGGTGCGGGCCAGCGAGTCCTCCCAGCGGTCGGCCAGCCGCCCGGCGGAGATGGAGAGCGCCAGCGCGAAGACGGCGAGAAACGCCATCGCGGCCGAGGTGAAGACGGTCAGCCACGCGGTGAAGCCGGTCGGCGGCACGATCCGGTCGGCCCCCTCGCCCCCGGCGATCAGCGCGTTGATCCGTTGCCACCAGGTCACAGGTCGGCCCCCGCCAGCTGGAGTTCGCCGCCCTTGATCCTGAGAACACGGGCCTGGACCTGGCTTTTGGCGGCACGGATCAGGTTCAGATCGTGTGTCGCCACCATCACGGCCTTGCCCATGCGGTTCAACTCGACCAGAAGATGCAGCAATCTCAAGGACATGTCCCAGTCGACGTTGCCGGTGGGCTCATCGGCCAGCACGACGTCGGGCGACATGACGACGGCGCGTGCAAGCGCCGCGCGCTGGCGCTCGCCCCCCGACAGGAAAGGCGGCAGCGACCCGGCCTGCGCCTTGAGCCCCACCCAGGCCAGCAGTTCGGCGATGTTCTCGGCCTCGGCGGCGGCATCCTGGCCCGCAACCGCAAGCGGCAGCGCGACATTTTCGGCTAGCGGAAGGTGGTCGAGGAACTGGCAATCCTGATGCACCACCCCCAGACGCCTGCGCGCGTGGGCGACCGCGTCGCGAGACATCTGCCGCACGTCCTGTCCGAAGACCCGCGCGGTGCCCATCGTCGGCACCAGATGCATCGAGCACAGCTTGAGCAGCGTCGTCTTCCCGGCCCCCGAAGGCCCCGTCAGGAAATGAAAACTGCCCGGCTGAAGCGCCAGCGTGACATCCTGCAGGAGGTTGCCGCCGCCATAGCTGAAGGCCACGTTTTCAAGCTCGATCACCGGCCGGGCCTCCCACCACCCCGTCCGGAAGTGTTGCCCGAGCGCCGCGCCAGTTTCAACAACATCACCTGCAAACTCTTTGATTCCGGACCGTTAATGCTACAAGATATCGCTACCGTCGGGCGGTATCCCGCCGGGAGGTGGGCAGTATGGGGAAGAGCATGCGGTTGATCTGTCCGGAATGCGCTGCGCAGTACGAGGTGGACGAAAGCGTCATCCCGGAAGCGGGACGCGATGTCCAGTGCTCGAACTGTGGCCATACCTGGTGGCAGATGCGCGACGGCCTCGCCCCGGACGAGCCCGAGGCGCCGGCGGCCGCGACCGCTGCGCCCGCAGAGCCCGAACCCGAGCCGGAAGAGGAATGGACCGAACCGGAGGCGGCCGAGACCGAGGCTGCGCCGGCGATGGCCACCGCGGCGGCCGCCGCTCCGCGCGAGGACGAGGATGCCGGCCTTGCCGCCGCGCTCGCCGCGGCGCCCGAAGCGCCGAAACGATCGCTGGACGACGCGGTCCTCGACGTGCTGCGCCAGGAGGCCGAGCGCGAGACCAAGGTTCGCGAACAGGAGACGCGCGCCGCCGCCGAGGCCGTGGCCGAGTCCGCCCCGGCGGAAGAAGAAGCGGCGACGGACGAGGCGCCGGCCGTCCAGGGCACGACCGACGACGGCATTCCGATCGCCGCGCGCCCGCGCAGCTCGCGTCTTCCCGATATCGACGAGATCAACTCGACCCTCGATGGCCGCGACGTGCCCGAGGAAGAGGAAGGCACTGTCCACGCCGTCGCGGACGGCTACCGCCGCCGGCGCGGCTTCCGTGTCGGGTTCGTGATGATGACGGCGCTCTGCGGCGGACTGGCGGTGATGTACGCCTATGCCGACCGGATCGCGGCGCACGTGCCGAGCCTTGCCCCCTCGCTCGCGGTCTATACCGAGCGGGTGGATGCCGGCCGCGTCTGGCTCGACGGCGCTGCCATCCGCGCGACCCAGACCATCCAGGGGCTGACCTCCAGCGAGTGAGGCCAGGTCAGGAACCGTCGCGGCCTCCCGCGCTCACTCCACGATGATTTCGCAGGCGCCCGGTGCCGCGGCGTCTCCGGCGCCACCCTGTGCGGCAACCGGACTTGCGTCCGCCAACAGAAGCGCCGCCATTGCCGGCAGCAACGCGATCCGTTTCCGCCGATGCTTTGTGTTTGATGCCTTCACCGCGAGAATGACGCGGCTTCAGAACTGCTCGAGAAGTCGCTCAAGGTAATCGCGCTCGACATCCGGCCGGCTCTGGTCGCCCGAGCGACGGCGGATCTCCTCGAGAAGTTCCTGGGCCCGGCGATAGACATCCTCGCCCTGCAGCAGGTGTTCGTCGGTGCCGATGCGCTGGCCGCTCGAGCCGGGCTCGCGGCCCAGCGGATCGCGCGGGTCGTTCGAACGTTCGCCGTCGCGGAAGGCCTGGCCCTGCTCGCCGTTGCGCTCCTGGCTTTCGTTCGCCAGCGCTTCGCCGAGGTTGCGGATGCCGTCGCGCAGCGCGTCCATCGCCTCGGCCTGTTCGTCGATGGCGCGGCCAAGGTCGCCATCGCGCAGCGCGTCCTCGGCATTGTCCATCGCCCGTCCGGCGCGGTCGAGCGCGTCGCGCGCGGCGTCGCCTTCCTCGGTACCGGCACCGGGCAGGTTGCCGCGCTGGCGTTCCAGCTCGCGCCGCAGCGCCTCTTGCCGGTTGGCGAGCGAGTCGGCGTCCATGCCGCCATTGCCCTGCCCCGGCCGGGTCTGGCCCTGATCGCCCTGGCCCATGCCCTGCTGGTCGCCCTGGCCTTCCTGGCTCTGGCCTTGCCCCTGTCCCTGCTGCCCCTGTCCCTGCCCTTGCTGGCCTTGCTGACCCTGCTGGCCGGGATTGAACTGGTCCTGGAGATTACGGAAGGCGTCGTCCGACAGTTCCTGCTGGTCGCGCAGCGTCTCGGAGAGATCCTCCATCGACTGCTGGCCCGGCGAGTTGCCGCCCTGACCCTGCGTCACCCGCAGGTTCTCCATCATCTCCATCAGCTGCTGGAGGAGCGCCTGTGCCTCGGCCATGCGGCCTTCCTCCATCAGGCGCTGGATCTCCTCCATCATCCGCCGCAGCTCGTCGGTTGAAAGGGGCTGGCTGTTCTCGGACGACTGCTGGTTCTGCTCGCCCTGCGGCCCCTGCTGGGCGAGCTGGCGCATGTAATCCTGCATCGCGTCGGCCAGCTCCTGCATCAGCTGGTCGATCTCGTCCTTCGAGGCGCCGTTCTTCATTGCCTCGCTCAGCCGCTCCTGCGCCCGGCGCAGACGCTCGAGCGCGCTGTTCAGGTCGCCCTCCTCGATGGCGACGGCGAGGGTCCACAGGACTTCGGCCATCTCGTCGCGCGCTTCGGGCGTGAAGCTGCCCTCGTCGCGGGCGTCCTCCATCCGGCGAAGCGCGGTGCGCAGCTGCAGGTATATGCCGGCGCCGAGGCGCAGATCGTCCGGCTTGTAAAGGACGGTGCGCATCAGCTGCGTCGTCCGGCCGAGGTTCTCGCGCGTCCACAGGATGTCGCGACGAAGTTCGATGATCGCGTTGGCGACAGGGTCGAAGAAGCGGCGTCCGGGCAGCGGAATCTCCAGCGGCTCGGCGCTGCCGGTCTGGCCGGCGGCATCCTCGGCGATCAGGGTCAGCCGAACCGGCAGGTTGGCCCAGGGGTGCTTCGACAGATCCTCGATCAGGACTTCCTCGAACGCCGTGCGGTCGCCGCGGATCGTCATCGGAAGGTCAAGGACCAGCGTCTCGCGCGGCTCGGGTTCGGCGGCGAGGCCGTAGCGGCGGTCGACATTCTCCAAGTCGAGCGCGATCTCGGCGCGGCCGGCCATAACGCCGTAATCGTCGGCCGCCGAGAAGGGCTGCTTCATCTCGCCATTGGCGGTCCGTTCCAGCTCGCCCGAGGCGACGATTGTCGGCGGCAGGTCGGGCGTGACGGTGACCGACCATTCGCGGCCGCCGGTGCCTTCGACACCGATGGTGCCGTTCCGCGTGACGTCGAACTCCTGAACCGGCGCGGAAGGATCCTCGGGCGCCGCGTTGCCCGAGACGCTCTCGCGCACCGAAAGCGCGCCGATCTCGCCGTAGAGCCGGATGGCGATGCGGCTGTTCGCCGGCACCGTCAGCGTGCCATCGCTGATGTCGTTGAGGTAGAGCGTCGGCATGCCGGTATGGACCGGCGGCTCGACCCAGCCCTCCCATGCCGGCCCGGAGGCAAGCGCGGCGTTCGGGCCAAGCGTCACCGCGTCCGAGACGGTGGCAACGCGCCAGAGCGAGCCGAAGAGTAGCGCGATGACGAAAGCGGTCAGCGCGACATAGCGCAGCGCAAAGGGGTCGCGCGTGGCAAGGTTCAGGTCAGGCTCGACCGCGTGCGCCTTGGCGGCGCGGTCGGCCATGCGGGCGACATGGGCGCGCCAGACGGCTTCGGACGCTGTGTCGCCCGAGCCGATGGCCTGGGTGTCGGCCAGCGCCGCGATGGGCCGGCCGGGAAGCGTGTCGTCGAGCCGTTCCAGCGCCTCGTCCCGCGCCGGCCAGGCAAAGCGCATCGCGCCGCGCACGAAGGTCCAGAGGCAGATGCCCAGAACGACGGCGCCGCCGAGCCAAAGCGCCTCGGCCCGGATGCTTTCGTGGATGTTGAAGGCGACGGCCGCAACCGCGATCAGGACGACCGTCGCAAACGGCCAGAAGGCGCGCGTCAGCCGCTCCGCGACCATCCCTGCGCGGGTCAGCGCAAGGGGGACGGCAAGGCGCCTCAGCGCCTCGGGCGGAAGGTCATAACGGCCGCTCATTCACCTCTGCCGGTCAGAGCCATTGGGGGATCGTATCGCGCTTTATCATCTCGTCATAGGTAGGTCGTTCCCGGATGACGGCGAATTGATGCTGATGCACCAGGACTTCCGGGATCAGCGGACGCGAATTGTATTCCGAGGACATGACCGCTCCGTAAGCGCCGGCGGACCGGAAGGCCACCAGGTCACCCTCTTTGACGGGCGGCATCGGCCGGGCCTTGGCGAACGTATCGCCGCTTTCGCAGACAGGGCCGACGATGTCGTAGGTTGCGGGCTCGGCTCCGGGCGCGGGTTCGACCACGGGGACGATATCGTGATGGGCGCCGTACATGGCCGGGCGGATCAGGTCGTTCATCGCGGCGTCGAGGATCAGGAAATCTCGCCCCTCGCCGTTCTTCACGTAGATGACGCCGGCGACGAGGATGCCGGCGTTGCCGGAAATCAGTCGTCCCGGTTCGATCTCGATCTCGCAGCCGAGGTCGCCCAGCGTGCGCTTGATCAGGTTGCCGTAGTCGGTCGGCAAGGGCGGCGCCTCGTTCGACCTTGTGTAGGGAATGCCAAGGCCCCCGCCGAGATCGAGTCGCCGGATCGTGTGGCCATCGGCGCGCAGGGCGGCGGTCAGGTCCGCGACCTTGGTGTAGGCGGCCTCGAACGGCGCGAGTTCGGTCAGCTGCGAGCCGATATGAACGTCGATCCCGACCACCTCGAGCCCCGGCAGGCGCGCCGCCTCGGCATAGACCTCGCGCGCCCGGGCAATGGGAATGCCGAACTTGTCCTCCTTGCGGCCGGTGGCGATCTTCTCGTGCGTCCTGGCATCGACGTCCGGGTTCACCCGGATGGTGATCGGCGCCGTGACGCCGAGCGACGTCGCCACTTCGGACAGCGCCCGCATCTCGGGTTCGCTTTCGACGTTGAACTGGCGGATACCGCCGGTGAGCGCGATCCGCATCTCCTCGCGCGTCTTGCCGACGCCCGAGAAGACGATGCGCTCGCCCGGGATGCCGGCGGCCTTCGCCTTCAGATACTCGCCGATGGACACGACATCCGCGCCGGCGCCGAGATCGCCCAGGGTCTTCACCACTGCGAGGTTCGAGTTCGATTTCATCGCAAAACAGACGAGGTGCGGCAGGGGCGAAAGCGCCTCCTCGAAGAGCCGGAAATGCCGGGTCAACGTGGCCGTCGAATAGACGTAGAAGGGCGTGCCGACGGCCGCAGCGATCTCGGGGATCGCCACGTCCTCGGCATGGAGAATGCCGTCACGATAGAGAAAATGGTCCATGATCCCCGCGCCTTTTGTCCGACCGAGGGTCATAGCAGACGCAAGGGAAGGCGCAATC
>JBNLCA010000373.1:0-2504 GCA_050303575.1 Paracoccaceae bacterium | reverse complement strand
CATGTGTATGCTGGCCGAGCCGTTCGGTGAGCGCGACGCGGAGCTTTGCGCCCATTTCCTTGACACGCGGCAGGAGGCCGCGGCTCAAGATCGCCGAGACGACGGCGTGGCCGCCGGCGGCGGCGGTCGGGTGGCCCATGTAGGTGTGGCCGTGCTGGAAGAAGCCCGAGCCCGCCTCGATAGCGCCGTAGATCTCGGCCGAGCACAGCATCGCGCCGATGGGCTGGTAGCCGGCGCCAAGGCCCTTGGCGATGCAGATTATGTCCGGGCGTACCCCGTCCTGCTCGCAGGCGAAAAGCGTACCGGTCCTGCCCATTCCGCACATGACCTCGTCGAGGATGAGGAGGATTCCGTGCCGGTCGCAGATCTCGCGGATACGCCTGAAATAGCCCGGCGCCGGGGCGAGTGCGCCGGCCGTTGCTCCGACCACCGGCTCGGCGATGAAGGCCATTACGGTCTCCGGTCCGACGCGGATCAGCTCCTCCTCCAGCGCGTCGGCGGCACGGCGGCCGTAATCCTCGGCGCTCTCGCCGTCCTGCCGCAAACGGTAGTCGTAGCAGGGGTCGATATGGCTCATGTCCAGAAGCAGCGGCCCGAACTGGGCGCGCCGCCATTCGTTTCCGCCGGCCGAAAGCGCGCCGATCGTGTTGCCGTGATAGCTCTGCTTCCGCGCGATCAGCCGACCACGCTGCGGCTGGCCCTTCTCGACCCAGTATTGCCGGGCGAGCTTGATGGCCGCCTCCGTCGCCTCGGACCCGCCCGAGACGAGATAGACACGGTCGATCCCTTTGGGGGCATTGGCGACCAGGAGGTCGGCCAGCTGCTCTGCCGGCTCCGAGGTGAAGAAGCCCGTATGCGCGAAGGCCACCCTTTCGAGCTGCGCCTTGATCGCCGCGATCACCTCGGCGTCGCCGTGACCCAGGCACGAGACCGCCGCTCCGCCCGATCCGTCGAGATAGCGCTTGCCCGATGTGTCGATCAGGTAGCAACCCTCACCGCCCGCGATCGTCGGCAGAAGCGCCTTGGTATGGCGCGGGAAGATGTGGCTCATGGCAGCGCTCCTGACGGTTCGGGCGTGTAGATATGGCGGGCGTCTTCCCTGAAGGCGGCGAGCGAAAGGGGCCAGGTGGCGCCGGGCCATCTGAGTTCCATCTCGCCCCGGCGCGGCCGGTAGACGGCGGTATAGAGCGTCCCGAAGCCGCGGTCGAAGGCGGTCGAATAGATCGGGGCCTTGAGGAAGGCGCCGATGAATTTTTCCTCGGGCTCGACGTGGAGGGTCAGCCGTTGCAGCAGGAACCGCTCGCGCTCGACCGTGGCAGTCATGCGGGCGTGCGCGTCCCACTCGACGCGCTCCTGATGGTTCGTGGCGACCGGCGCGTTGGTCAGGATCGCCTTGCGGTCGGGCGCCATGAACGCGGTCAGGTAGTTGCGGTCCTTGTCCAGAACCGTGACGTTGTAGCTCATGTGCGTTGGCACGCGGGCGAGGACGCGGCCCGCCTCCTCGGTCGTCGCGCAGGTCTGCAAGACGTAGCGCAGGATGATCGGCACGCCGAACCCGTCGCCCACCACGCGCCGCCCGCCGAAGGTCAGGGACACGGCAAGGCCCGCGTCGTTCATCCCGTCGACGAGGCCCCAGAAGCCGTCCGACGTCCCCATGACGGTGCGGCCCTGCCAGCTTGTATGCAGGACCAGCCGGTCGAAGGCGTGCGGGTTGTAGTCGTAGTTGCGCACCATCACCGGCTCGGCCCCCGGCCAGATCGCCTGGCTGCAGCCCGATAGGTACGGCGGCGGCCGGTAGAACGACAGGACCCGCGCCGCCAGATCGCCGCCGCCCGCAAGCTCGCAAAGCCGCTCGTAGAGCGGAAGCATCTCGGGCATGTGGCGGGCAAAGGCGGTCCGGCAGTCGAGATAGGTCGGCCGCGCTTCGGCGCCCTCGCGCGTCCACCAGTTGAGGTAATCGGGCCAGTATTCCGCGAAGAGCCCGGCCCACTTGGGGCCGGGCTCCGCTTCGCTGACAGCCCGCCAGAGAAGCTCCATCACATGATCTTGAAGGCCGGATCGCCCGCCGCCGGACCCGCCGCCGCCGAGGGCAGGGGCCGCGCGACGAACTGCGACTTGATCCCGTGGATCCACTTCTTCGCGCGCTCGTTCAGCTTGAAGGCGTTGGTCATCGACCGGCCGCGTGTGACGAGGATGCCGAGATCGGCGCCCTCGTAGCGGAAATCGCCCGGCTTCTGGATGCGTAGGAAGAAGGCCTCGTTCTCGGACTCCACCGCCCGGCGGTGATAGTCGAAGCGGTCGAACACCACCGTGCCGTCGGTCAGCAGCTTGTAGATGCCGGACTGCGGCGCCTGGGTGATGATGTCCACGCTGTCGTCGGTGTGCTTGATCACCATCTGGCTCCAGTCGTCGATCATCGAGGGGTCGGCCCAGCGGGCGTTGATCTCGCCCACGTCCAGCTTGAACCGTTTCTTCGAGAACTCAAGCAGGTGGAAGAGGAAGAG
>JBNLCA010000372.1:0-6529 GCA_050303575.1 Paracoccaceae bacterium | reverse complement strand
AGCCCGAGACGCGGCATCTCTTCCATCACCGCGGAATGCCAGGTCTTCGCGCAGATCGGCGGCGGAGGCAGGTCCGATCCCTTGGCGTCATAGCCCGGGAAGCAGAAGGCCATCGGAACCACGGCGACGCGCGTGAGGTCGTAGAACTGCGCCTCGCTCAATCCCAGCCAGTCCCGCAGCCGCACGCCCGAGGGATCGGCGAAGGGCTTTCCGGCCTCGTGCACCCGCAGCCCCGGCGCCTGACCGGCGATCAGAAGCCGCGCGCCGGGCCGGTACCAGACGACCGGGCGCGGCTGGTGCGCGGTCGCCGTCGCGGCAAACCGGCCGGCGCACAGTCGGCAGGCCGAAATTCGGGATCTGAGGTCACCGGTCGCGTCCATCGGGCGCACCATAGCGTCCGGATCGGGACGCGAAAGGGCCGCAACCGTTGCTCCTGCCGGTCCGATCCGCTATCCACCCCGAAAAACCGGGGGGTGAGACGGCATGTACCGTGTCTGGAGTTTCGTCACCAACTATTCGCTGCTCCTGATCGGCGGCGCCCTGATCGCGCTGATCTGGGCCAATATCAGCCCGGAAAGCTATCACCACTTCGTCGAGTACCCGATCCTGTTCAACGACTGGATCGGAATCTCCATGGGCCTGTGGGAACAGGCCTACGGCGAGGCCGCGCACCATTTCGAGTATGGCGATGTCACCCGCGTCCTGACGCCGCACTATCTGGTGAACGACACGCTGATGGCGTTCTTCTTCGCCATCGCCGCCAAGGAAGTCTGGGAGGCGGTCATCCTGGAACAGGGCTCGCTGCGGGGTCGCAAGGCGGTGACGCCGCTGATCGCCACTCTGGGCGGGATGATCGGGCCGGTTACGGTCTATCTGGGCCTCGCGCTCCTTCTCGGTCCTGCGAAGTTCGGCGAAGTCGCGAACGGCTGGGCGATCCCCACGGCAACGGATATCGCATTTTCCTACCTTGTCGGCCGGCTGGTCTTCGGTGCGGGCCACCCGGCGGTTCGATTCCTGCTACTTCTCGCTATCGCCGACGATGCCGGCGGTCTGATCATCCTGGCCATCTTCTACCCGTCGGGCGAGCTTCAGCCGGAATGGCTGCTCCTTTCGCTTGCTGCCGCGGTGGCGGTCTTCTTCCTCTTCAACTGGCTGCCGCGGAAACTGGATCGCGGAAACCAGATGCGCCCCAACTCGACCTGGGTGCGGCAGAACTTGTCCTTCTGGCCCTACCTAGCGGCCGGCTGCCTGAGCTGGTTCGGCTTCCAGGAATCCGGCCTGCACCCGGCACTGGGCCTTCTGCCCATCGTGCCGACGCTGCCGCACGCCGACCGCGCCTTCGGCATCTTCGCCGAGGCAGAACAGTATCTTTCCGACCTTCTGAACCATGCCGAGCACCTCCTGAAACATCCGGTCGAGGTGGTGCTGTTCTTCTTCGGCCTTCTGAACGCGGGGGTCGAGTTCTCGGCGATCAGCGCGCCGACCTGGCTGGTGCTTCTCGGCCTGCTCATCGGCAAGCCGCTGGGCATCTTCATCTTCGGCTGGATCGCGGCGAAACCGATGGGCCTTGGCCTGCCGGTGGGCATGCGGATCATCGACCTTGTCGTCGTCGGCTGCGTCGCCGCCATCGGCTTCACCGTCGCCCTCTTCGTCGCCTCGGTCGCTTTCAGCCCCGGCCCGATCCAGGATGCCGCCAAGATGGGCGCGCTCTTCAGCTTCGGCGGTGCACTGATCTCGATCGCCGCAGGGATCATCTGCCGGGTGGAAAAACGCACGGATTGACCGGCCGTTAACCGCTTGCACGCCAAAGTGAGGCGTGCAGTCGTTGCGGTTTGCGACATAATATGGCCCAAGATCGGGTTTAGGCCGTCCCGCGACGGTCGCCGGGCGGTGCAATGTCGGCAAGGCAAGGGTCACCAAGGACGTAACGGGCCGGAATGCTGGAATTCGACAATGTCAGCAAGTCCTTCTGGACGGGCACGCAGCGCAAGGTGATCCTTGATCGCGCCTCGTTCCGGGTTGAGCTGGGGCGGTCGCTCGGCATCCTGGCGCCGAACGGCACCGGCAAAACGACGATCATCAACATGATGGCCGGCCTGGAAAAGCCCGATGAGGGCACTGTGCGCCGGATGTGCCGGATCTCGGCCCCGCTCGGCTTCATGGGCGGGCTGAACGGCAAGCACACCGCGACCGAGAATGTCCGCTACATTGCACGTCTCTACGGGCTCGATCCCGACTATATCGAGGCCTTCTGCCGGTGGCTCGCCGACATCAACGAGTATTTCGACATGCCGGTCGGCACCTATTCGTCGGGCATGCGCTCGCGGCTTTCGTTCTCGCTGATGCTGGCCCTGGAATTCGACATGTACCTGATCGACGAGGGGATGCCGCATTCGACTGACGCCGAGTTCAACCGCAAGGCCGGCAACATTCTTCTCGACCGGTTGAGGGAGTCCACCGTCGTCATCGTCTCGCACCAGGCGGCGACACTGGCCAAGTTCGTGCAATCCGCCGCTGTTCTGCGCGACGGGCAGCTCTACATGTTCGATACGCTCGAGGAAGCGAAGGCGCTTTATGACTATGAAGCCGAGGGCAGTTAAGTTCCGCCTGCGCCGGTCGCAATCCGCTGCGCCCGCCGCCCAGCCGCAGGACGACGAGGTTCCGCTCCAGCCCGAGGGCGCGCCGGAGGCGGCGCCCGCGCAAGTACCTCAGGACGTGGCCGAGGATGCCGGCAGCGATGTCGAGAAACAGCGCGCCGCGATCCGCGCCGAGGGCCTGACCGGACGCCAGCTCCGTACCGCGCGCCGGGTGGCAAACAGCCACGGCATCGACACCGAGGACGAGTACGAGGCGGTCCGCCTGCTCCGCGAGCGCGGGATCGATCCGTTCAAGCATACCAACGTCCTTGAGGTCGTCTCGGGCGGCGAGAAGGCAAAGGAAACGCCCGTGCAGCTTCCGCAGACCGTGCCGCAGCCGGGGGCCAAGCTGCCAGCCCCGAACGTGATGGGCGAGGCGCAGAGGGCGCGCGAGATCATTCGCATCCAGCAGGACATCGCGCGCCGCCGCCGGCGCAAGATGATCGGCCTCTTCGTCCGGCTGGCCATCTTCGTCTTCCTGCCGACGCTGGTTACCGGATACTATTTCGCCGTGATCGCCACGCCGATGTACGGCACCAAGTCCGAGTTCCTCATCCAGCAGGCGTCACCGGCCAATCCGGGCGGCAACAGCGGCGGCGGAGGCATCTTCGGCGGCGGTCTGGCGCTGTCGCAGGATTCGGTCACGGTGCAGAGCTACCTGGAATCTCGCGAGGCCATGCTCAGGCTGGATGCGGACCACGGCTTCAAGGCGCATTTCTCCAATCCGGCCATCGACCCGATCCAGCGGCTTTCACCGGACGCCTCGAACGAGGAAGCCTACGAGACCTACCAGCGGAACGTTCTGATCGGGTACGACCCGACCGAGGGCATCATCAAGATGGAGGTCATCGCGACCGACCCCGAGGTCAGCGCCGAGTTTTCGCGCGCGCTGATCTCCTACGCCGAGGAGCAGGTCGACCAGCTGACCCAACGGCTGCGCGACAACCAGATGGTCGGCGCCCGCGAAAGCTATGACGAGGCCGAGGCGAACATGCGCGAGGCCCAGAAGCATGTCGTCGATCTGCAGGAACAGCTGGGCGTCCTTTCGGCCGATGCCGAGGTCTCGTCGCTGATGAGCCAGATCTCGACCTTCGAGGTCGAGCTGACCAAGGAACAACTGGCTCTCCAGGAACTGCTCGACAACTCCCGCCCGAACCAGAGCCGCGTCGAAGTCGCCCGCCGCAACATCGCGCGGCTCGAAGAAGTGATCGCCAACCTGCGCGCGCAGATGACGACGAGCAACTCGGATTCTTCCTCGCTCGCACGGATCAGCGGCGAGCTCGTCATCGCCCAGGCCGATCTCGAGACGCGGCAGGCGCTCTTCCGGCGCTCGCTCGAACAGCTCGAGGCGGCCCGGATCGAGGCGAACCGCCAGGTCCGGCTGATCACCACGGGCGTGAGCCCGGTGCCGCCCGACGAGCCGACCTACCCGCGCGTCTTCGAGAACACGGTTGTCGCCTTCCTCGCCTTCGCCGGACTTTACCTGATGTTCTCGCTCACCGCCGCGATCCTGCGCGAACAGGTCGCCGCCTGATGCGGGTGCTCGATGTAGGGTCCGTCCGGGTCGGCAATGACCTGCCGCTCACGGTCATCGCCGGGCCGTGCCAGATCGAAAGTGCCGACCATGCGCAGATAATCGCCGGCCGCATGGCCGAAATCTGTGCCGGGGCGGGCGCCGGCTTCATCTTCAAGGCGAGCTACGACAAGGCGAACCGAACCTCGCTGAAGGGCAAGCGCGGTATCGGCCGCGCGGCGGGGCTGGCGATCCTGTCTGACGTACGCGCCAAGTTGGGCTGCCCGGTGCTGACGGACGTGCACGAGGCCGCCCATTGCGCCGAGGTCGCCGCGGCGGTCGACGTCCTTCAGATCCCGGCCTTCCTCTGCCGGCAGACCGACCTCCTTCTGGCGGCCGGCGAGACCGGCGCCGCGATCAACATCAAGAAAGGCCAGTTCCTTGCACCCTGGGACATGGCCAATGTCGCGGCCAAGGTCGCCTCGACCGGGAACGAGCGCATCCTGCTGACCGAGCGCGGGGTGAGTTTCGGCTACAACACGCTGGTCGCCGACATGCGCGCACTGCCCGAGATGGCGAAGACCGGCTATCCGGTCGTCATGGACGCCACCCATTCGGTGCAGCAGCCCGGCGGCCAGGGGTCGTCTTCCGGCGGCCAGCGCGAATTCGCCCCGGTCATGGCGCGTGCCGCCGTCTCGCTCGGCATCGCCGCGGTCTTCATCGAAACGCACGAGGACCCCGACAACGCCCCTTCGGACGGGCCAAACATGATCCCGCTCGACCGGATGGCGGCACTCGTCACCCGGCTTATGGAGTTCGACCGAATCGCAAAGGCCGACCCGATCCGCCTTTAGAGGCTGGACCAGCGGTGCCGGGCGCCGCATGATCGCCGGCGATGACACGCCTGATTGCCGCCCTCCTCGCCCTTTGCGTCTGGTCCCACGCCGTTCCCGCGCAGGAGGCCGCGCCCGCCGAGCCCGGCGACATCGGCGTCGCCTCGAGCACCGATGCGCTGCGCGAGGATCGCGCCATTGCCCAGCGCATCCGCGACATCCTGGCCGAGCTCGACGGCTACGAGAACGTCGTCGTCAACGTCCGTGCCGGCGTCGTCACGCTCACCGGCCGGGTCGCCGAGCCCGAGCAGATCACCCGCATCGAAGAACTGGTGTCCCGCGTCTCGGGTGTCGTTACCATCGAGAACGAGGTCGGCGAGACGACCGATCTCGGCGAACGGCTGAACCCCGCGCTCGACCGGTTCGAAAAGCGTCTGACGCAGATCATCTCGGGCCTGCCGATCCTACTCGTTGCGCTCGCAGTTGGCCTTGCGGTCTTCGCCGGCGGTCTTTTCATCGCGCGGCGCCGCCAACCGTGGGACCGGCTCGCGCCGAACGAGTTCATCGCCGACATCTACCGCCAACTCGTGCGCGTCGCCTTCTTCGTCGCCGCCGTGGTCATCGCGCTCGACATCCTCGGCGCGACGGCGCTACTGGGCACGATCCTCGGGGCCGCCGGCATCGTCGGCCTGGCGGTCGGCTTCGCGGTCCGAGACACGGTCGAGAACTTCATCGCCTCGATCATGCTCTCGATCCGCCAGCCGTTCCGGCCGAACGACCTGATCGAGATCGAAGGCGACCTCGGCAAGGTCATCCGCCTGACCTCGCGCGCCACGATCCTCCTGTCGCTCGACGGTAACCATATCCGCATCCCGAACGCGACAGTGTTCAAGAGCCGGATCGTTAACTATTCGCGCAACGACGAGCGGCGCTTCCAATTCGACGTCGGCGTCGATCCCGAGGCCAACCTCGCCCAGGCGCGCGAAGTCGCGCAGGAGACGGTCCAGGCCCAGCCTTTCGTGCTGGATCAGCCCAAGTCCGCCGTGTGGCTGGAGAACCTGACCGAATCGGGGGCGATCCTGCGGGTCACCGGCTGGATCAACCAGAACTCGACCGACTTCTCGATGGCACGCGGCGAGAGCTTGCGGCTGGTCAAGGCGGCGATCGAGGCCGCCGGAATCTCGATCCCGGACACCACCTACCGGCTGAGGATCGAGAACGCGGGCGCGTTGTCCGCCGCACCGCAAAAGGGCCGGGCCAAGCCCAGGTCGGCCCTCGAACCCGAGGCAGCCGCAAGTTCCGATGTCGAGGCCAAGTCCGAGCAGGCGCTTGAGCGGTTCGTCGACGCCGAGCGGGCCGAAACCGACGACCTCCTCACCCGCGACGCGCCCGAGGAATAGACCCTGTCGAAGGGGCTTGATCGTCCCGTGGTCAATGAGTAGAAGGCGCTCCACTGCTGGGGAGTGGCGCAACGGTAGCGCAACGGTTTTTGGTACCGCAGGTTGTAGGTTCGAATCCTACCTCCCCAGCCAGTCACTCCTGCGTTT
>JBNLCA010000371.1:0-2015 GCA_050303575.1 Paracoccaceae bacterium | reverse complement strand
ATCCGCGACTGCAAGCGCTTCGGCGGGGCGGCCCGCGAAGCTCAGCGCGCGGGCCAGGAAGAAGACCACATCCTCGTTCTCGGCATCGCGCTCCAGCGCGGCGCGGCAATCCTCTACCGCCAGATCCCACTTCTCCAAATCGCTGCGGACGACACAGCGCGACAGCCAGCCCTGCCAATGGTCATCGACGGCAAGGGCGCGGCCATAGATGATCTCGGCGCGGTCCGGACGATCCCATTCTCGATAGGTCCAGCCCAGCATCCGCAGCGTCTGCGCGTCCTCGCCCAGGAAACCGAGCGCCTTTAGCAAGTCGGCTTCGGAAGCGGCAAAACTGCCGAGCTCGCGGCGGGCCATGCCTCGCACGACATGGGCTTCCGCCCGGACTTTGGGCGGCAGCGTCGGGTCGAGGATGGCGTCCGTGCAGGCCGCGACCGATGCCACAGGCTGCGAGATCGGGTCGACCTCGAAGCATGGGACATCCGAAGCGCCATCTTGCGCCCGGGCGGCAAATGCTGCGAGCGCAACCAGCGCGCAGACAAGAACGGATCGCAGGGCCTTCATGGCAGAAGTGAGCCGCAGGACGCGGCTCACTTCAAGAGGTTTACGCCGCCTTGGCGAGGTTCCTCAGCACGTAGTGCAGGACGCCGCCGTTCTCGACATACTCGATCTCGATGGCGGTATCGATCCGACACTTGAGCTGGATCTCCTTCTCGGTGCCGTCGGCGTAGGTGATGGTGCAGGGCACCTCCGAGAGCGGCTTGAGATCGCCCGAGAGACCCGAGATCGCGAACGTCTCGGTGCCCTTCAGGCCCAGCGTCTTGCGGTTCTGACCGCCGGTGAACTCGAACGGGATCACACCCATCCCGACGAGGTTCGAGCGGTGGATACGCTCGAAGGACTCGGCGATGACCGCCTTGACGCCCAGGAGCGCGGTGCCCTTGGCGGCCCAGTCACGCGACGAGCCGGCGCCGTACTCGATACCGCCGATGACGACCAGCGGCACACCCTGCGCCTGCCACGCCATCGCCGCGTCGAAGATCGAGGTCTGCTGACCGTCCGGCCCGATCGTGTAGCCGCCTTCCACGCCGTCCAGCATCTCGTTCTTGATGCGGATGTTGGCGAAGGTGCCGCGCATCATCACCTCGTGGTTGCCGCGACGGCTCCCATACGAGTTGAAGTCCTTGGGCAGCACCTGCCGTTCGGTCAGGTACTGGCCGGCGGGAGTCGTGGGCTTGAACGAGCCGGCGGGCGAGATGTGGTCGGTCGTGACCATGTCGCCCAGGATCGCCAGTTCGCGTGCCCCGGTGATGTCCTCGATCTTGCCCGGCGTCGGGCTCATCCCCCGGAAGTAGGGCGGGTTCTGCACGTAGGTCGAGGTCGCGGGCCAGTTGTAGGTCAGCGTGTCGGTCGTCTCGACCGCGCGCCACTTCTCGTCGCCCTTGAAGACATCGGCGTACTTGGACTGGAAGGCCTCGCGCGTGACGGTCTTGTGGACGATGTCGGCGATTTCCTTGGTCGTCGGCCAGATGTCCTTCAGGTAGACCGCCTGGCCGTCCTTGCCGGTGCCGATCGGGTCCCGGGTCAGGTCGATGTTCATGTCGCCGGCCAGCGCATAGGCGACGACGAGCGGCGGCGAGGCGAGGTAGTTCGCCCGCACGTCGGGCGAGATGCGGCCTTCGAAGTTGCGGTTGCCGGACAGGACCGCGGTGGCGATCAGGTCATTCTCGTTCACGGCCTTCGAGATTTCCGGCTGCAGCGGCCCCGAGTTGCCGATGCAGGTGGTGCAGCCGTAACCGACGAGGTCGAAACCGATGGCGTCGAGGTCCTCCTGAAGCCCGGCGGCCTCGAGATACTCGCTGACGACCTGGCTTCCCGGCGCGAGCGACGTCTTCACCCACGGCTTGCGGTTCAGGCCGAGCGCCCGTGCCTTGCGCGCCACGAGGCCGGCGCCGATCATCACGTAGGGGTTCGAGGTGTTGGTGCACGACGTGATCGCCGCGATCACGACCGAGCCG
>JBNLCA010000370.1:0-2290 GCA_050303575.1 Paracoccaceae bacterium | reverse complement strand
GGCCTCGCCGCGCTCGGTTGGAGCGACGCCGCCCGCCGGCTCCGGGCCCGCGCCGCGCTGGTGCGCAAGGGCGGCGAGGATGTCCCCGATCTCTCGGACGAGGCGCTGCTCGCCACGCTCGACGACTGGCTGACGCCGCACCTCACCGGGACACGCACGGCGGCCGACCTGCGCGCATTCGATCCGCTCGAACCCCTGCGCCTCCGCCTTGGATGGGACGCGCTTCAGCGTGTCGACCGGCTTGCTCCGGCCAGCTTCGAGACGCCGCTCGGCCGCAAGGTGCCGATCGACTACACGCACGGGGCGCCCGAGATCGCCGTCCGCCTGCAGGAGATGTTCGGCACCCGCGAACACCCGACCGTCGGGCCGAAACGCACACCGCTGAGGGTGACCCTCCTCTCCCCCGCCGGACGGCCGGTCCAGACCACGACCGACCTGCCGGGCTTCTGGGCCTCGTCCTACGCCGATGTCAGGAAGGACATGCGCGGGCGCTACCCCAGGCACCCCTGGCCGGACGATCCGACCGCGGCCCAGCCGACCCTGCGCGCCAAGCCGCGCGGCTGAGGCCGCCGGGGCATCACTGTTGCAAAAATGAAACAGTCGCCGAGAGGCGATGAACCGGCCGGGGCCGCACGCCGACACATGTCCGAGCCGGTCGGGCCTCCCCCCTGAAACCTCCCGCCCGGCAAGAGGAAAGGAAATCTGCCATGAAACATCTTCTGACCAAACTCGTCCTTGCCGTCGCGCTGACCGGCCCCGCTGCCGCGGGCGACTGGAGCGGCTTCTACGGCGGTGCCCAGCTCGGCTATACGACGGGCGATCTCGACCCGACGCCCTACTCGATGGACGGTGCCGACTACGGCGTCCATGCCGGCTACAACTTCGACCTGGGCGAGTGGGTCCTCGGCGTCGAGGCGTCCTACAGCGCCGGCACCTACGAGCTGAGCGTGCCCGCCCCGATCGAGGGCCAGGACATGGCGCACATCAAGCTGCGCGCCGGTTACGACCTCGGCCAGGGCATGGTCTACGGTGTCGCCGGCTGGGCGCAGACCACGCTCGCCTCGACCACCTCGCCCGACAGCATCACCGACAACGGCTATGTCTTCGGCCTGGGCTACGAGCACATGGTGTCGGACAAGATGAGCATCGGTGCCGAGTACAACCGGAGCACCTTCGACAACTTCAACGGCACGCCGCTCGGGATCGACTACGACACGGTGCAGGCGCGGATCTCGTTCCACTTCTGATCGCCTGAACGATCCGACCCACGGACGCGCGGACCCCGGTCCGCGCGTCCTGCATTTCGGCACCGGAGCGCCAAGAAGACGCGCCGGGTTGAACCGTGGCGCGTCCGAACCCGACCCATATCTGAACCGGCCGGGATACCGCGCGGCCGAGAGAAAGGGACCGTTCGATGAAACAGCTTCTCTTCACGCTCGCGGCCGCAACTCTGGCCGTTCCGGCTGCCGCCGGGGACTGGACCGGTTTCTATGGCGGCGCACAGATCGGCTATGCGACGGGCAGCGTCGATCCCGGATCGCTTGGCATCGACGGCACCGATTACGGCATCCATGCCGGCTACAACCGCGACATGGGCGAATGGGTGCTCGGCGGCGAGCTCACCTATTCCGGTGCCTCGTACGACTACGATTTCCCGATCCCGGTCGAAGGCACCGCGCTCGTCACCGTCAAGCTGCGGGCCGGGTACGATCTCGGGCCCGGCCTCCTCTACGGCGTCGCGGGCTGGAGCAAGACCTGGGTCGACAGCCCGCTCCTGCCGAACTCGATCTCGGACGACGGCGCGCTTTTCGGTCTCGGCTACGAGCACAGGATCAGCGACCAGATTAGCATCGGCGCCGAGTACAACCACAACACCTTCACCAACTTCAACGACAGCCCGTCGGACGTGACGCTCGACACGATCCAGGCCCGGGTTTCGTTCCACTTCTGACCGAAAGGCTTTCCGGGCGTCCTCCCGCGACCGGAACCCGAGGCGCGCGGACCCCGGTCCGCGCGTCTTCGCTATCCGGGCAGGATCAGGAGCGAAGGCCCGCGATCAGGCCGGCCTCGTCGGTGACCTGCGCGAAGTCGGCCGCAAGGACCGCGAGCGTGGCATCGAAAAGCGGTCGCGCCGCGATGCGGCCCCCTTTGCTGTCCGGCAAATCGAATCCGATCAGCGCGTCCGAGACGAGCGACACCGCAAAGCCGCGTTCGGACGCATCGCGCACCGCCGACGAGACGCAGAAGGCGGCGACCGCGCCACAGACCACGAGCCGCGCGATCCCGAGGT
>JBNLCA010000369.1:0-19904 GCA_050303575.1 Paracoccaceae bacterium | reverse complement strand
CGGTCGATCGCCGCGCCGGTCACGACAGTAAGGTTCGGCCGCCGCTCCACAGGCCTGAGGAACGCCTTGGCCGCCGATTGCCGGGTGCCGCGCCAGACCAGGGCCTGGAAATACTGGACGCCCTCGTTCTCGCCGGAATTGTAGTCATCGGTCGCCGGGATTCCCGCCTCGACCGCGGCGGCGTGGTAGGCGTCGAGCGCTTCCCACCGGACACCGGGATCCGAGATGCGCCATTCGCCCGCTGTGCCGTGGGCCTGGAGGTCCGGACCGTCGAACCCCTCGGAGCGCATGAAGTAGGGCAGCACGTCCGCCCAGCTCCAGCCCGCATTCCCCTGCGCGGCCCAGCTGTCGTAATCGTACCGGTGGCCCCGGACATAGACCATGCCGTTGATCCCGGACGAGCCACCCAGCATACGGCCGCGCGGCAGGAAGATGCGCCGGCCGTGGCAGTGCGGCTCGGGCTCGGTCTGGTAGCACCAGTCGAACTTCGGGTTTCCGATGAGCTTCGGAAGCGCCAGGGGCACCTCGACGTAAGGGTGTCGCCCCGAACCCCCGGCCTCGACCATCAGGACCCGCGTGGCCGGGTCCCGCGTCAGCCGGTTCGCAAGGAGGCACCCGGCGGTGCCACCGCCCGCGATGATGTAGTCGTACGCCTCCACCCCGCGTCCCATCAGTTCATCAGGTTCGGCAGAAAGAGCACGAGATCGGGGAACGAGATCATAAGCGCCACGACGACGAGGTCGCAAACGAGGAACCAGCCGACCCCCCGGAAGATGGTGCCAAGGCTGATCGAGGGTCCCGCGACGCCCTTCACGACGAAGACGTTGAAGCCAAGCGGTGGTGTCAGCATCCCGATCTCGATGAACTTCACGACGAGAACACCGTACCACACCATGTCGAAGCCCAAAGCCTTCAGCGTGGGCACGAAGACCGGCATCGTGATCAGCATGATCCCGATCGGATCGAGGAACATGCCGAGGATCAGGTAAACCACCGTCATGGCAAGGAGGATCAGGATCGGGTTCAGACCCAGGGGTTCCAGCGCCTCGGTGAGCATCGCCGACGTGCCGGTGTAGCTGAGAAGGCGGGTGAACATCAGGGCGCCCGCGCCGACGAAGAAGATCTGCGCGGTGGTGCGGACAGCGTCCGAGAGCGCCTCCCAGAACTTGGCTACGGTCATCCGGCGCTGGACGATGGCGATCACAAGCGCGAGTGCCGAGCCCGCCGCGCCGGCCTCGGTCGGGGTCACAACGCCACCGTAGAGTCCGCCGATGACGCCGGCCACGAGAACGACGAGGGGCCAGATCTCGGCCAGCGAGCGCCAGCGTTCGCGCCACAGGTCCGAGCCCTCGTAGGCGACCTTGGGCGCGAGCGAGGGGTTCAGCCAGCAGCGGATGATGATCATTGCCATGTAGGCGCCGGCGGTCATCAGGCCCGGGATGATGCCGGCGATCAGCAGATCGACGATCGAGGTTTCCGAGAAGATGCCGAAGAGCACCATCAGGATCGAGGGCGGGATCAGCGCCGCGATGGTGCCGGCCGAGGCGACGACGCCCGTGGCAAGGCCCTTCTCGTAGCCCGCCTTGAGCATCTCGGGAATGGCGAGCCGTCCCATCGCGGCGGCCGAGGCGACCGACGATCCGCAGCCCGCCGCAAAGCCCGCCGAGGCGGCGTTGGCGGCCACGGCGAGGCCGCCGGGAAGGCCCGAGAGCCAGAGCCGGGCTGCCTTGAAGAGCGCCGAGGCAATGCCCGAAACATAGACGATGGACCCCATGAGGAGGAACATCGGGATCGCCGAAAGATCCCAGTTCGAGGCGAAGTGGTAGGGCAGTTCGCGCATCTGGGCGAGCGCGACGTTGAAGTTCTTGAGGTACCAGAAGCCGCAGAAGCTGACGAGGCCCAGCGCGACGCCGATCGGCGTTCTGAGCCCGATCAGCAGAAGCACGAACCCCAAGCAGACGAGGCTGAAGATCAATCCGTCCATCGGGGCGTTCTCATGCGTCGGGAATGCGGGGATGATGATGTTCGTCAGGCGCGCCGGGCAGAAGCTGCCGGACCAGCCTGAGAACGAGGACGAGGACGAGGCTGCCGCCCGCAACCGGCAGCATGTAGCGGCCCGGCCAGACGATCATGTAGCCGCCGGAGATCTCGCGTACCTCACCCTGATCCCAGTAGCGGCCCGCGGCCACCCAGCTCTGCCAGGTGAAGATCACCATGTAGAAGATGAAGAGCACCGTGGTGAAGACAGCCAGGACCTTGCGACCGCGCGGCCCCATGTGGTCGGTGAAGACATCGGCCGAGATGTGGTCGTCGTGCTTGCCGAGGAAGGCGATGGGCAGGAAGGCGACCGCGATCATGTAGTAGGCGGCGACCATCTGGTTTGTCTGGCGGAAGGGCGAGTTGAAGACGGTGCGCGCGGTGACGTCCATCGTGACGTGGACCATCATCGCAACGCCCGCCAGGATCGCGAGCGCCAGAAGCGCCCGCGTCCAGAGTTCCAGCGCCCGGTCGATGCGGTCGAGCATCAAAGCGTCCCCAGATCGACCTTGGAATATACCTCGTCCCACAGCTTCTGCTGGAAGGCGTCGACGTCTGTGCCAATCTCGGCCGAGTAGCCGCGCCACTTCTCGACGGCGGCGTCGTAGGCATCAAGGAACGCGGCCGGATCTTCGACGCCGAAGCCGGCGGCGAACTCGATCGCCTGCTCGCGCTGGACCGTGAGGTAATCGCTCATCAGCTGGTCCCATGCGGCCGGATCGTCAGGCGCCACCAGCTTGACGCCATTGTTGGCCATCTGGTCCTCCATCACCGCCTGGTTGCGGACGATGAAGTTCTCGATGACGTGCTTGGCGGTCAGCAGCGACGCGCCGCGCAGATGTGCGCGCTTCTGGTCGTCGGTGAAGCCTTCCCAGACGTCGCGGTTGATCAGGAACCCGATGATCGGCGCCGAAACGCCCAGCGAGAAGTCGGTGACGTTCTTGGCGAAATCGCCGTAGCCGAAGGACTTCAGCCAGTCGGCGTTGATCGTCGTGCAGTCGATGCCGCCGCGTTGCAGGAGCGAGACCGTCTCGGTCAGCGACACCTGCACGGTCGTCGCTCCGGCCATCTGCATGATGTTGAGCGGCGCCCCCGAAGAGCGTACGCGCAGGCCCTTGAGCTGCTCGACCGAGGTGATCGGATCGCGGCAGTCGAGCAGGTACGCGGCAGAGGCATAGCCGCCCATCGGAACCATGTTGTGCGCCTTGGTCTCGGCCAGGCACGACGGGCAATGCAGCATGAAGACCTCGTTTGCCGCACCGGCCGCCGCGACCGGATCGTCGCCCGAGACGGCAAGCCCGTAGAGCGTTGCGATCGACGGCAGGAGGTTCGGAACGTAGTTCGCCGCGCCGACGCCGGCATCCATCAGCCCGTCCTCGAGCGCGGCGAAGGTCTCGACGCCGCCGGCAAGCTGGCCGCCCGGCACGAGCTTCCATGTCACCTCGCCGCCGGTCTCCTCCTCGATCATGGCGAACACGGATGGCAGCACGTCCGAGTTGATGTAGTTGCCCGCAGGCAGCCAGGATCCGTAGGTATATTCCGCTGCGCCCACACCGATCGGAGCAAGCGCGGCAACAGCCGTGGAAAGCACGGCAGCGATATTCCTCATGTCAGACCTCCCGTTGACGGTCAGGATTGCGGGACCGGGCCGGGCATAAGCGCCCGGCGCCGGTGCCGGTTCACAGGGACCCCAGATCAACCTTGGAGTAGACCTCGTCCCACAGTGCCTGCTCGAACTTGTCGACATCGGTGCCGATCTCGGCCGAAAGGCCGCGCCACTTGACCAGCGCGGCATCGTAGGCATCGAGGAACTCTTCCGGATTCTCGACGCCGAACCCCTTCGCGAAGTCGATGGCGATGGTGCGCTGTTCGGCAATGAACCTGTCCATCAGCGCCTGCCACTCTTCGGGATTCTCGGGATCGATCAGCTGGACCCCGTTGTTGGCGATCTGGTCCTGCATCACCTCGTTGGTGCGGATGATGAAGTTGTTGATCGTATGCGCGGCCGACAGGTGCACGATGGCCCGCAGGTGCGCGCGCTGCTGATCCTCGGTAAAGCCGGTCCAGACATCGCGGTTGATCATCATGCCGATGATCGGGGCCGAGACCCCCAGCGAGAAGTTCGTCACGTTCTTGGCGAAGTCGCCGTAGCCGAAGGTCTTGAGCCAGTCGCCGATGCCGGTGGTGCAGTCGATGCCGCCGCGCTGGAGGAGCGAGACCGTCTCGGACAGCGACACCTGCACGGTCGTCGCCCCGGCCATCTGCATGATGTTGAGGGGCGCCCCCGACGAGCGCACGCGCAGCCCTGTCAGCTGGTCGACCCGGGTAATCGGGTTGATGCAGATGAGCAGATAGGGCGCCGAGGCATAGCCGCCCATCGGGACCATGTTCGCCGCCTTTGTCTCGGCCAGGCACGACGGGCAGTGCAGCATGACCACCTCGTTCGCCGCGCCGGCCGCCGCGACCGGATCATCGCCCGGCACGGCAAGCCCGTAGAGCGTTGCGGTCGAGGGCAGAAGGTTCGGCACGTAGTTCGTGGCGGCGACGCCCGCGTCCATGAGGCCGTCGGTGATCGCCGCGAAGGTCTCGACCCCGCCGGCCAGCTGGCCGCCGGCAATGAGGTTCCACTTCACCTCGCCGTTCGTCGCCTCGTCAACCCGCTTGAAGACCTCGGGCAGCGCGTAGGCGTTGATATAGTCCGAAGCCGGCACCCACGAGCCGTAGGTGTATTCGTCGGCCGTTGCGGCAGACGCCGCAAGCACCGCGGCCAGTGCCGCGGCCTTGGCAGACAGGTTCCTCATCGCGCGTTTCCTCCCTTGGATGAGATCGCCCGTCCTGCCTTGCTGGCAAGGTTCGGGCCCGTCGTCGTCATGTTAGGGGCGCCACCTCCGCCCCACAACGGATTTCCCGGATCGCCGCAGCGGCCCTCGGGACCGGACCACGCACCCTGGGTGCCGTCCGCTCGCCACGAGCATGCGCCGCGCTCCTATGGTCCTGCGATTTCAGGGATTGCATCGGGCCTTCCGTGTCGGCGTCCGGCCGAGGCCGGCGGGCCGCCCACAACGCGAAGGCGGCGGACCTGACCGGCCCGCGGACTTCGCAGCCGCGACTGCATGTGTTGATCCTCCCGTCGTCGTGCGTTTCCGGTTCATCACGGGGACGCCGCCGGACACCGTTCCCTTTGCCGACCGGCCCGGGCCTCTTGCGCGCCCTTTGCCGTCGGGGACCGGAGTTCCGGACACCCTCCCGAGAGAAAGGCTATGCAATCGGCGTGAGTGCGGGAATGGCCGATTTCGCGTTCCTGTCTTTCTCGATTCGCGAAAGGCCGATCGTGCGGTCCGTTGGAAGCGTGCCGGGCCAATACCAGGGCGAAACGCCGGCTAGGGCAGCTCGACCACGACATAGCGGCCCTCGACCGAGACCTGCACCGTCTCGGCGACGTAAGGGCCCTTGACCAACTCATCGCCCGTCACCGTCCCGGCGGTGAAGGCGCGGGTGCGGGTGGATTTCGGGTCGCTCCAGGACTGGCCGGTTCGCACGTCGTACTCCCAGCCGTGCCACGGGCATTTCAGCATCTCGTCGGGGCGGCAGAGGCGGTAGTGCCCCGGCCCCTCGCTTTCGACCACGCCCGAGAACCGCCCGCCCGAAAGCCGCGCCCCGCCGTGCGGGCACCGGTCGGCCAGCGCGAAGAACTCCTCGCCCAGCCGAACCAGGCACAGCGGCTTTTCGCCCACCACCACGCGGCGAATCTCGCGGTCTGCGAAGTCCGCTGCCTCTCCGATCACGTGCCGGGTCATTGGTAGCCGTAGAATGCCCGCGCCGTGCCGCCGAACACCGCAGCGCGCTGGTCGGGTTCGAGCGGGAACCGGAAGACATGGTTCGGATCGTCGTAATCCCAGTGCGGATAGTCCGACGAATACATCAGCCGGTCCCAGCCCAGCGCCTCGATCACGCCCTGGATGTCGCGGCCGTCCGGCGGTTCCTCGATCGGCTGGGTGGCGAACCAGAAATGGTCGCGCACGTACTCGGACGGCTTGCGTTTCAGATGCTGCACCTCGGCCCTGAACGTGTCGAAGTGCTTGTCCATCCGCCACATCAGCGCCGGCGCCCACGAGAACCCACCCTCGATGATCGCCAGGCGAAGCTTCGGAAACGCCTCGAGCACGCCCTCGATCACCAGGCTTGTCACCAGCGCCTCGGCGCCCGGAACGAAGGTATAGTGCTCCTGGAAGTAGAAGCTCGGCCAACCCGTCCCGGACGAGGCCTTGCCCGACGAATAGCCCGCCGGGTGGAGCCCGATCGGGATTCCCGCCGCCTCGGCCGCCCGGTAGATCGGCCAGTACTTGCGCGCCCCCAGCGTCTCGTTCGGCCGGGTCGACATGATGATCTGCACGAAACGCTTGTCGCCGGCGTGGCGCTCGATCTCGGCGACCGCCGCGTCGGGCACGTCCTGCGGCACGACGATTCCGCCCCTCAGCCGCGGCTCGGGCTCGAGCCATTCGGCGATCTGCCAGTCATTGATCGCCCGCGCCATCGCCGCCGAAAGGTCTGGGTTGCGCTCCTCCATGCCGCCCTTTCCGAGCGGGATCAGGTTGCCAATCCCGATGTCGAGCCGGTCGAGATGCTGTTCGCGCAGCATCCCGAGCGAGGATCCCGGAGGCCCGTCCGGCGGGATCGAGTCCGTCCGCATCCCGCCCGCCGACATGCGCGGATAGGCAAGCTGGCCGACCAGCGCCTGACGCGTGTGGGTGCCGAAGCTTTGCAGATGCTCGA
This sequence comes from Paracoccaceae bacterium, assembly GCA_050303575.1. Classification (GTDB taxonomy): domain Bacteria; phylum Pseudomonadota; class Alphaproteobacteria; order Rhodobacterales; family Rhodobacteraceae; genus JBNLCA01. The sequence continues at coordinate 13,094 of JBNLCA010000369.1, read as the reverse complement.
TCCAGCGCTTCTCCATGTAGGGGAAGAGCGAGGCCATCGCCTTCGGCACCGGGTGGATGTCGCAATCGACGATCTTGAGCCGGGCGTCGGCACCCGTATCGCGCAGCGGCTTGTTCATGCCGTCACCTCCTCGCGTGCCAGCGCCTCGCGCACCGCCGAGTCATTGGCGAGGCGCGGATAGGCCTCGATCGCGTTCCGGGCCAGGATTCCCGGCACGAGCTCCTGCGGCAGCCCGTCCGGCACCGGATCGCCCGAGAACTGCCGGTGCGGATAGTCGGTCGAAAAGAGCAGCCGCGCCGCGCCGCCGATATGTTTCATCAGCGTCCTGAGTTCGGCCGGACCGGGCACGTCGCACGGCTGGAGCGTCAGGAAGACGCGCCCCTTCATGATCTCGGAGGGCTTGCGGTCGAGCCACGGCACCTCCTGCCGGACGCCGCGCCATGTCTTGTCGTTCCGCCAGATCAGCGTCGGCAGCCAGGAGAAACCGCTTTCCAGGAAGACGACCTTTAGGTCGGGGAACTTCTGGAAAACGCCCTCGCCCAGGAAAGCGGTCAGGATGTTCTCGAAGACCATGGACTGCATCACGTAGTCCTCGAACTGGTAGGACGGCCAACCCGAGACGCTGGGCGCAAGCCGGTAGAGGCCGCCCGCGTGGATCGCCAACGCCAGCCCGTGTTTCTGGCAGGCTTCGTAGATTGGCCAGTACGAGCGGTTGCCGTGATGGATCTCCTGCATGGCGAGCATGAGAACCTGGACGAAGCGCGCGTCGCCGGCCAGCCGCTCGATCTCGGCGACGGCGGTCGGGATGTCCTCGCCCGAGACGTAGATAGACCCCCTGAGCCTCGGCTCGGTGTCGAGCCAGACCCGCGCGACATGGTCGTTGACCGCGCGCATCAGGACCGCCCGCATGTCGGGATTGTGGAGCGCGACCACCCCGTGCAGCATCGAGGCGACGGCGATCCCCGTCCCGAACCGGTCAAGCGCCCCCGAGACGTCGAGCCCGGCATAGTCCGGGTTCTTGGTCAGCGGCGAATTCGCCGGGTACGAGGTCAGCTGGAAGGGCAGCTCGTCGATCCCCCGGTCGGTGATCTGCAGCCGCCAGTAATCGTCGAGGCCGGACGACAGCTCGCGCATGCCCGCCGGCGGCAGGTGAAAATCCGCGTCGATGCGGAATGGTTGCGTCGGCGCCACGCGCTCCTCCCTGATCCTGGTGTCAGATTAGGTGCGGCGGGTGCCGGCCGGAACTGGCTAATTCGCGAAAGCTGCTGTCGCGAAAGCTGGCGGGTGCGGGCGGGCGCCCTGCCCCGCGTCAGCCGACGTAGCGTTTCAGCGTCGCATAGACGCCGTCCGACCACAGCGCCGCCAGCGCCGAGGCGAAGGCTTCCGCGTAGCACTCGTTCGCGCCCAGCTTGCCGAAAACCTTGACGTTCGACAGGAAGGCGGCGGGATCGTCCCTTGCCGCCAGCGCGCGCGCCTTCAGGTCCTCGGCGCTCTCGTCGTTGGGCGGGATAGCGTTCCCGGCCTCGTCGGACCCGGCGCAATAGCGGCACCAGAGCGCCGTCTCCAGCGCCAGCCCCTCGATGTCCTGCCCTGCCGCAAGCGCGTCGGCCAGCGTCGGCAGGATGAACTTGGGCTGCCGGTTCGACCCGTCGAGGCACAGCCGCGGGATCGTGTCGCCGACCTCGGGGTTCGAGAAGCGTTCCGTCACCTTGGCGAGGTAGGCATCGTAGCTGACGCCCGGGATCGGGGTCAGCGTCGGGATCACCTCGCGCTGCTCGAGCGCGGTCAGCCATGCGACGATCGCGGGATCGGCCATCGCGTCATGCACGAAGTGGTGGCCGACCAGCGCCGACGGATAGGCGATGGCCGCGTGCCCGCCGTTCAGGATGCGAAGCTTCATCAACTCGTAGGGCCCGACGTCGGGCACGAACTCGGCCCCGACCTTCTCCAGCGCCGGCCTGCCTTGCGGGAAGCGGTCCTCGAGCACCCATTGCCGGAACGGCTCGCAGACCACGGGCACAGCGTCTTCGATGCCGAATTTCTCGGCCACCATCCCGCGCTCTCGATCCGAGGTCGCCGGGGTGATGCAATCGACCATCGAGTTCGGGAAAGCCACTTCGGCCTCGACCCAGTCTGCGAAAGCGGGATCGGCGAGGCGCGCTAGTCCTGCGACGGCCTGTTTCGCAACATGGCCGTTTTCTGGGAGGTTGTCGCAGGAGAGAACCGTGAAGGGCGCGCGCCCCGCCTCCCGCCGCGCTTTCAGCGCGGCAAGGATCATGCCGAAAACCGTCTTCGGTGTGTCCGGAGTGTCGGCGTCGGCCCTGATGTCGGGATGTCCGGTGTCGAAACCGCCGGTCTTGGCGTCGACGAAATATCCACCCTCGGTGATCGTCAGCGAGACGATGCGGATCGCGGGATCCGCCATGCGGGCGATGACGGCCGCCGGTTCGACCGGCGCGAAGTCGATCATCGAGCCGACGACGCAGGCGTGAAGTCCGGCCGGGTCGAGCTCGACCACGGTGGTGAGCCAGTCCTGTTCCTTGAGCCGCTCGCGCATCGCCTCGTCCGACAGCCTGACACCGGCACCGACAAGCGCCCAGTCGTGTCCCTCTCCCGTGGCGAACAGCCGGTCGAGGTAGACCGCCATGTGGGCGCGGTGGAAGTTGCCGACACCGACGTGAAGGATACCGGGCGAAAGCGCGGCCCGGTCATAGCCGGGCGCCTCGACACCCTGGGGAAGCGCGGCAAGCGCGGCGGAGTTCAGCTTCACGGTCATCAACTCATCCATTTTCCGCCGCCCAAACCCTGCTTCGGGCGCCGACGTCATTGTCCACGCGCGCTTGCGCGTCACGCGATCCTCAGGCCCTGCGCATCGAAACGGTGCATCCGCGACAGGTCGGGCGTCAGCCAGACACCGTCGCCGTGATGGAGGCTCACCTCGCCGTCGGCGCGCACCGTCATCGGCTCGTCGATCCCGTCGACATGGACGTGGAAGAACGTGTCCGAGCCCAGATGTTCGGCGACGCCGACGGTGCCCTTCCATGTCCCGCTGTCGGGCGAGACGCCGATATGTTCGGGCCGGATGCCGATCGTCGCGGCGTCGTGCTTGGCTGCCTCGGCGCCGGGGATCAGGTTCATCTTCGGGCTGCCGATGAAGCCCGCGACGAAGGTGTTCTTCGGTTCGCGGTAAAGCTCGAGCGGGCTGCCCACCTGCTCGATGCGGCCGGCATGCAGCACGACGATCTTGTCGGCCATCGTCATCGCCTCGACCTGGTCGTGGGTGACGTAGATCATCGTTGTCTTCAGCCGGTTGTGCAGTTCGGATATCTCCAGCCGCATCCCCACCCTGAGCGCCGCGTCGAGGTTCGAAAGCGGCTCGTCGAAGAGGAACGCTGACGGCTCGCGCACGATGGCCCGGCCGATGGCAACCCGCTGGCGCTGACCGCCCGAAAGCTGCCCCGGCCGGCGGTCGAGGTAATCGGTCAGGTTCAGGACCTTTGCCGCGTTCTCGATCCGGCGGTCTTGCTCGGCCTTGTCCATCCCGGCCATCTTCATCGGGAACGCGATGTTCTTCCTGACCGACATGTGCGGATAGAGCGCGTAGCTCTGGAACACCATTGCAAGGCCGCGCTTCGCCGGCGGACTGTGGGTCGCGTCCGCGCCGTCGATCTCGATCCGGCCGCCCGAGACGTCCTCTAGCCCGGCGATCAGCCGGAGCAGGGTCGACTTGCCGCAGCCCGACGGGCCGACGAAGACGACGAACTCGCCGTCCTCGATCGCCAGGTCCAGGGGCGGGATGACCTCGACCTCGCCGAACCGTTTGGCCACGCCCTGAAGAACGATCTGTCCCATCTCTCCCTCCCCTATTTCACGGCGCCGAACGTCAGCCCGCGGACGAGCTGCTTCTGGCTGAACCATCCCATGATCAGGATGGGTGCGATCGCCATCGTCGAGGCGGCGCTGAGCTTGGCGTAGAACAGCCCTTCGGGGCTGGAGTAGCTGGCGATGAAGGCGGTCAAGGGCGCCGCCTTGGCGGCCGTCAGGCGCAGCGTCCAGAAGGCCTCGTTCCACGCCAGGATGATGTTCAGCAGCATCGTCGAGGCGATCCCCGGCACCGCCATGGGCGTCAGCACGTAGATGATCTCGTTCCTGAGGCTGGCGCCGTCCATCCGCGCCGCTTCGAGGATCTCGCCCGGGATCTCCTTGAAGTACGTGTAGAGCATCCAGACGATGATCGGCAGGTTGATCAGCGTCAGGACGATGACCAGCGCGGTCTTGGTATCGAGAAGCGAGGTGTCCCGCGCGATCAGGAAGATCGGGACAAGAACGCCCGCCGCCGGCATCATCTTGGTCGAGAGCATCCACATCAGCACGTCCTTGGTGCGCTTGCCCGGCACGAAGGCCATCGCCCAGGCGGCGGGGATCGCGATGATGAGGCCGATCACGGTCGAGCCGACCGAGATCACGACCGAGTTCCAGAAGTGCTTGAAGTAGTCCGACCGCTCCTGGACCGTCACGTAGGCCTCGGTCGTCCAAGCAGAGGTGAGGACGTGCCAGGGCGTGCCGATCGCGTCGCCCTCGGCCTTGAAGCTGAGGATGACGATCCAGAGGATGGGGAAGAAGATCAGGATGCCCACTGTCCAGCCGGCGACCGTGGTCACGGCCTTGCGGGTCTGCGTCGTTCCGCGTGCCATGGCTCAGGTCTCCAGGTTCTTGCCGATCGCGCGCATCAGGAAGAACGCGACGATGTTGGCCAGGATGATGGCGATCACGCCGCCTGCCGCGCCCATGCCGACGTCGTTGTCGACGATCGAGTTGAGATAGACGAGGAACGGCAGGTTCAGGGACGCGGTGCCCGGCCCGCCGTTGGTGGTGACCAGGATCTCGGCATAGACCGAGAGGATGAAGATCGTCTGGATCAGGATGACGACGGTGATCGCCCGCGTCAGGTGCGGGACGATGATGAACCAGAAGCGCGACCACGCGCTGGCGCCGTCCATCTCGGACGCCTCGAGCTGCTCGCGGTCGAGCGACTGGAGCGCGGTCAGAAGGATCAGCGTCGCGAACGGCAGCCACTGCCAGGCGACCATGATGATCACCGAGAAAAGCGGCGACTGGCCGAGAAAGTCGTACCCCTCGGTCGCGCCGAACGCCTTGGCGAGGTGTCCGAAAAGCCCGTTCACCGGGTTCATGAACATGTTCTTCCAGACCAGCACGGACACGGTCGGCATGACGAAGAACGGTGCCAGGACCAGAAGCCGGACGATGCCCTGCCCCCAGAACGGCTGGTCGAGGAGAAGCGCCAGGAGGACCCCTCCGACCGTGGTGATGAAAAGGACGCCGAGAACCAGGATCAGCGTGTTCGTGATCGCCGGCCAGAAGCGGAAGTCGGTGGTGAACCAGTAGTAGTTGTCCCAGCCGGCAAAGCCGGTGCGCTCGGGATAGAGCAGGTTGTACTGCTGGAACGAGAACCAGATGGTCATCACCAGCGGCACCACCATCCAGATCAGCAGCAGCACGACGGCGGGCGAAATCATCAGCCGCCCCGCTGCGCGGGAATGCTCGGTGGCCATCGCGTCCTCCCTTCCGCTCAAGCCCGGGGGTGAACGGGCCGCCCGAAGGCGGCCCGTCCGTCATGTCACTTGATGTAGCCGGCGCGCGTCATCTCGCGTGTCGTGAGCTGCTGGGCCGCCGCGAGTGCCGCGGCCGCGTCGGTCTGGCCGGCAAGCGCCGCCGAGAACTGCTGACCCACCGCCGTCGCGATCCCCGCGAATTCCGGGATGGCGACGAACTGGACACCGACGTAGGGCACCGGCTCGACCGTCGGGTTGGTCGGGTCAGCCGCGTTGATCGAGTCGAGCGTCATCTTGGCGAACGGCACCGAGGCGTAGTCCGGGTTCTCGTAAAGCGAGGTGCGCGTGCCGGGAGGCACGTTCGCCCAGCCCTCTTCGGCGGCGACGAGCGCGGTGTACTCCTTCGACGTCGCCCAGGCGATGAACGCCTTCGCCGCATCGACCTTCTGCGAGCCGGCCGGAATGGCGAGCGACCAGGCCCAGAGCCAGTTGCCGCGCTTGCCCAGCCCGTTATCCGGGGCGAGCGCGAAACCGACCTTGTCGGCGACGGTCGATTCCGACGCGTTGGTCACGAAGGACGCGGCGACGGTGGCGTCGATCCACATGCCGCACTTGCCCTGCTGGAACAGCGCGAGGTTCTCGTTGAACCCGTTGTTCGATGCGCCGGGGGGCCCGTAGTTGTTCATCAGGTCGAGGTAGAAGTTGAGCGTCGTCGCCCAGGCCTCGCTGTCGAACTGCGGGTTCCAGTCCATGTCGAACCAGCGCGCGCCGAACGAGTTCGACATCGCCGTCAGGAAGGCCATGTTCTCGCCCCAGCCGGCCTTGCCGCGCAGGCAGATGCCGTAGACTTCGTTCTCCTTGTCGGTCATGCCGGCCGCGGCTTCCTTGATGAAGTCCCAGGTCGGCGCCTCGGGCATGGTGAGGCCAGCCTTCTCCATCAGGTCGGTGCGGTACATCACCATGGACGACTCGCCGTAGAACGGCGCCGCATAGAGGTTGCCGTCGACCGTCAGACCGCCGCGGATCGCGGGCAGCAAGTCGTCGACGTCATAGTCGGCAGGCAGGTCGTTCAGGCTGACCAGCCAGTCCTTCGCGCCCCAGCTCGGAACCTCGTAGGTGCCGATCGTCCTGATGTCGTACTGGCCGCACTTGGACGCGATGTCGGTGGTGACGCGCGAGCGCAGCTCGTTCTCTTCCAGCGTCACCCACTCGAGTTCGATGTCGGGGTACTTGGCGGTGAAATCGGCGGTCAGGCCCTGCATCCGGATCATGTCGCCGTTGTTCACGGTCGCGATCGTCAGGGTTTCGGCGTTGACGGCGCCGGCCGCCACAAACAGCGCCGAAGCGCCCAGAAGGGCGCGCTTCATCATAGTCATTGATCCTCCCTGGCCCATTGCTGGGCATTTGCTTTTAACGTGGGCATATGCTCACGCATTGGCCGAGTCGAGTCAATGGGGTGCCGCGTCGCGAAATGTCGCGGCGGCTAAAGCTCTAGATTTTAACGTAAATTCAGGCCAGCAAGCGCTCGGCGGTGGCCTCGCTGGTGATCAGCCCGTTGACCAGGTGGCCGCTCACCGCGGCGCGGATCGCCGTCACCTTGCCAGCGCCGACCGCCACCGCGATCACCGACCGGTCGGCCGCCTTGGGCAAGGGCGCACTCGCCACGCGGCGGTTGTAGTCGCAGTCGAGCAGGTGCCCGTCCTGGCCGTAGACCCAGCTGGTGATCTCGCCCGCCGCGCCTTGCGCCACAAGAGCGTCGACCTCGGCCTCGGACATGAAGCCATCGACATGGAGCGGCGCGGTGTGGTCCATCTGCCCGATCCCCACGAGCGTCAGGTCGGCCCGCGCGCAAAGCTCCATCGTGTGCCGCACCGGCTCCTGCCCCTGAAGGATCCGCAGCTCCTGCCCATCCTTGGCCAGCACCGGCAACGGATAGGGATAGTGTCGCGCGCCGACCCGGTCCGCCATGCGGATGACCGCGTTGTAGGGCGTGGCCGACCCGTCCGACATCATGTTGCCGAGAAGCGAGACGATATGGTGCTGCGGGCAGGACATCTGCGGCAGCTGCTCGACGCAGGCCTTGAGCGCACGGCCGGTACCGAGCGCGATGATCTTTTCCTCGGGCGCCTTCAGCAGCCGCTCCATCTCGGCCGCGGCGACAATGGCGACCCCGGTCAGCAGCCCCGGCGCGTCTGGATCGGTCGGCACGACCTCGGCCAGGCGCAGCCCGAACCGGTCCTTCAGCCCGGCGGCGAGGTCCATGCAGCGCCCGATCGGGTGGTCGATCCTGACCTTGACCAGCTTTTCCGTCACCGCCAGCGACACCAGCCGCTGGGCGGTCTGGCGCGAGACGCCCAGCTTGCGCGCGATCTCGTCCTGCGTGTTGCCGGCAACGTAATACAGCCACCCGGCCCGCGCCGCGTCGTCGAGGCGCGTCGCCTCGGCTGAGATCCGTCCGTTCGTCACGCGGGCTCCTTCGTGCCGGGCCCGGCAAGGATCGCGCCGAACTCGGACCAGTGGCCAAATGACCGGACCGGAACGGTCGTGTCAAACATTTCGCCGCCCATATGCTGGCCGCCGGTATAGACGACAACCTCCATTCCCGCCGCCAGCGCTGCCTCGACGCCGGGCGCGCTGTCCTCGACGACCAGGGTCCGCCGTGGCTCCGCCCCCATCCTGGAGGCCGCATGCAGGAAGAGGTCCGGCGCGGGCTTGCCGCGCGCCACTTCCGACGCCGTGAAGACCCGGTCCGCGAAGTACCTGCCAAGGCCCGTGATCTCGAGCGACCGGGTCACCCGGGGCGGGCTCGACGAAGTCGCCACGCAGAAGGGCACCGTCATCGCCTCGAGCACGGCCTCGATCCCGTCCGTCGTCCTGAGGTCGGTCTCGAACCGCTCCAATAAGCGCGCCCGGTAGCGCGCCTCGAAATCCGGCGAAAGCGCTGTGCGGAACTCTTCGCGGATCGTCTTCGCCACGGTCGGAAAGCTGCGCCCGAGGAAATGCCGGCGCACGTAGGCGCGGTCGACTGCGATGCCGTGTCCGGCCAGTTCCGCAATCAGCACCTCGGCGCTCAGGACCTCGCTGTCGATCAGCACGCCGTCACAGTCGAAGATGACAAAATCTGTCACACATGGCCTCCGGAGCCGCGTCCCGCGCTCGACTCGGCCCAAGGGGGCCGATAGCGTTCGGGTGACAGAAAGTGGCGCACAAACATGTCCTTCGACAAGGCACGAGAGCTCATTCACCTCGCCATGATGGCGGCGACCCGCGAGGATGGCGTCTCGCTCGAGGAGATCGCCGCCGAGTTCGGCGTCGCCCACCGCACCGCGCAGCGCATGGTCCGGGCGCTGGAAGACCTGTTCGGGCCTCTCGACGACCATGCCGGCCGCGACCGGAAACGCCGCTTCCGCCTGAACGAACCGGTCCTGCCGGCCCTCACGCCGCGCGAGGACGAAGCCCTCGAGGCGCTGGAAGTCGCCATCCGCGACGCTCGGGCCGAGGGCCGGCAGAGCCAGGCGCACGCCCTGACCCGCCTGCGCGACGGCTATCTCAACCGCCTGCCCTTCCGCACCGCCCTTCGGGCCGAAACGGACGCCGAGGCGGTGCTCTCATCGCTCGAACGCGTCGCCCGGCCCGGCCCGCGCGTCGCGATCGCGCCCGAGGTGGCGGATGCCGTCTACCAGGCGCTGAAAGGGCCGTTCCGCCTGGCGCTGACCTACGCCCGCACGGATGGCGCCGCTTCCGAGCGTACGGTGGATCCGCTCGGCCTTCTCCTCGGCCCGCGCAGCTACCTCGTCGCGCGGCTCGGGGACGGGAGCCTGCGCCACTACCGGATGGACCGGATCGCCGCCGCCCGCTGTCTCGACGAGCCGTTCGAGCCCGATCCCGGCTTCTCGCTGGCGGATCATGCGGCGGGCGCCTTCTCGTCCTTCCACGACCCGGCCCAGTCCGGTCCGGTCGCCTGGAAGTTCTCTCCCCGCGCCGCGCCCGTCGCCGCCGAGTTCCTCTTCCATCCCGGCCAGCGGCTCGAGCCGCAGGAAGACGGAAGCCTGATCGTCCGCTTCGAGGCCTCGGGCTGGAACGAGATGACCTGGTTCCTCTATCAGTGGGGCGAGGAGGTCGAGGTGCTCGAACCCCTTGCCCTGCGCGACATGGTCCACCCCTGGCGGCGCGAGTTCAGCGCGTTGCCATGACGCTGACCGTCATCCCCGACCTCCACGCAGACCCCGACCGCCTGGCGCGGTCGCTGAGTCTTGCTGAGGGTCAGGTGGCATTCCTCGGCGACTTCATCGACGCCGGCCGGGCGTCCAGGGAGGCGGATGATCGCAGCGTCCTTACCGAGGTGCGCGCTCTGGTCGACGCCGGTGCGCCGGCAGTGATGGGCAATCACGAGTTGAATGCGATCCTCTTCCACCGAAAGGGGCCGGACGGCGATCCTCTCCGACCGCACGTTGCAAAGAACCTGAACCAGCACAGAAGTTTCCTCGCCGCGTTTGGGACCGGAACGCTCGATGCGCTTGAATGGACTGAATGGTTCCTGACCCTGCCGCTCTGGTGCGACGTTGGCGGACTGCGGCTGGTCCACGCGTGCTGGAACGACGCCGCCATCGCGACAATCACGGCGCGCCGCCCGGACGGCCGCCTCCGCCACGAAGACCTGCCGGAAATCGCCGAGAAGGCAACGGAGTTCGCCCGCGCCGTCAATCTTCTGGTCACCGGGCCGGAAGTGTCCCTGCCCGCACCGCATCGCTTCCACGACTACCATGGTCACGTGCGTAACGAGGTCCGACTGGCCTGGTGGGTATCGGGCGCGCAAACCTGGGCCGAGGCGGTCCTCTCCGTCCCCGACCCAGGAGAGCTTCCGTCCGGTACGCTTCCCGACCTCGCGGCTGACCTCCTCTATCCCGCCAGTTCAGCGCCTGCATTGGTTGGCCACTACAAGATGTCCGGCGAACCGCGGATCGAGTCGCGACGCGTCGCTTGCCTCGACTATCCGTTCGCACCCTGCCTTTACCGGTGGCAGGGCGAGCGAGACCTGGACCCTGCCAATCTGGTGCTCCTCTAGCCCTGCCTCTCCGCCTTTGCCACGTGGCCCTTCACCGCGAGGAACGCGTCCGGCGTCACCGAGATCGTGTCGATCCCCCATTTCACCAGGTGCCTGGCGAAGGCCGGGTCGTTTGACGGCGCCTGACCGCAGAGGCCGACCTTGCAGCCGGCCTTGTGGGCGCGGGTGATAATCTGTTCGATCATCCAAAGGACCGCCGGATCGTCCTCGTGGAAGAGGCCGGCGAGCGCGTCCGAATCCCGGTCGATCCCGAGCGTCAGCTGCGTCAGGTCGTTCGAGCCGATCGAGAAGCCGTCGAAACGCTTGGCGAACTCCTCGGCCAGGATCACGTTGGAGGGGATTTCGCACATGACATAGACCTTCAGGTACTTCTTGCCGCGCTCGAGCCCCGCCTTCTTCATCACCTTCAGGACCTCGTCGGCCTCGCCCGGTGTCCGGCAGAACGGGATCATCACGACGACGTTGTCGAAGCCCATCTCCTCGCGCAGCTTGCGGATCGCCCTGCATTCCAGCGCGAACCCGTCCTGGTAGGCGGGCGAGTAGTAGCGCGAGGCGCCGCGGAAACCGATCATCGGGTTTTCCTCGTGCGGCTCGAACTGGCGGCCGCCAAGAAGCTCGGCGTATTCGTTCGACTTGAAGTCGGACATCCGCACGATGACCGGGTTCGGATAGCAGAAGGCGGCAATGCGGCTGAGGCCCATGGCGAGGTGGTCGACGAAGTAGTCGGCCTTGTTGGCATAGCCCGCCGTCAACGCCTCGATCTCGGCGCGCACGGCCTCGTCGCGGATCTCGTCGAAGCGGGTCAGCGCCAGGGGATGTGCACGGATCACGTTGCCGACCACGAATTCCATCCGGGCAAGGCCCACCCCGTCCGCCGGCAGGCGCCACCAGCGCGCGGCGGCCGAGGGGTTGGCGAGGTTCAGCATCACCCTGGTCTTCGTCTTCGGGATGTCCGCGACCGAGAGATCCTCGACCGTGAACTCGGCGATCCCTTCCAGCACCGCGCCCTCGTCGCCGCCGGTGCAGTCGACGGTGATCTCCTGCTCGTCATGCAGAAGATGTGTCGCGGTCCCGGTCCCGACGATGGCCGGCAGACCAAGCTCGCGCGACACGATGGCGGCATGGCTGGTCCGCCCGCCGTGATCGGTGACGATGGCCGCCGCCTTCTTCATGATCGGCACCCAGTCGGGATCGGTCGTGCCGGTCACCAGCACCGAGCCTTCGACGAACTTGCCGATATCGGCGGCGCTTTCGATCAGGCAGACCTTGCCCGTCGCCACCGCCGCACCGACCGAAAGACCCGTCAGCAGCCGCTTGCCGCCCTTCTTCACCGTGTAGGACCGGAATGCCCCAGCCTTGACGCGGGATTGCACCGTCTCGGGCCGGGCCTGCACGATGTAGAGCAGCCCGCTCTCGCCGTCCTTGGCCCATTCCATGTCCATCGGCTGGCCGTAGTGTTTCTCGATCGTCGCGGCCTGCCGGGCGAGGTCGAGTATTTCGTCGTCCGACAGGACGAACGCCGCCTTCTCGGCCTTTGAGGTCGGCACGTTCTTGACCGGCCCGGCCTGACCGCTCGCGTAGACCATCTTCTTTTCCTTGGCGCCGAGCTTCTTCTCAAGGATCGGCTTCAGCCGCTTCTTCCCGAGGAACGGCTTGAAGACCTGGTACTCGTCCGGCGTCACCGCGCCCTGCACGACATTCTCGCCCAGACCCCATGCGGCGTTGATGAGCACGACCTTGTCGAAACCCGACTCGGTGTCGATCGAGAACATCACGCCCGAGCCCGAGATGTCCGAACGCACCATCTGCTGGACGCCGATCGAAAGCGCGACCTGGCTGTGATCGAAACCCTTCACCTCGCGATAGGTAATCGCCCGGTCGGTGAAGAGCGAGGCATAGCAGCGCCGGCAGCCGGCAAGAAGCTCGGCCTCGCCGCGGACGTTGAGGAAAGTCTCCTGCTGGCCGGCGAAGCTGGCATCCGGCAGGTCCTCGGCCGTCGCCGAGGACCGCACGGCGACAGGCAGGTCCTTCGACTTCGCGCGCCGGGAAAGCTCGCCATAGGCCTTGACGATGTCCTTGCGGATGTCGTCCGGGAAGGTGCCCGCGGCAATCGCCTCGCGCAGCTTGCGGCCGGCCTCCTGCAAGGGAATCCGCTTGGAGCGGAGAGCCTCCATCGTCTCGGCGATGATCGCGTCCAGGCCGTTTGCCTGAAGAAAGGCGCGGTAGGCCTTGGCAGTGGTCGCGAAGCCCGGCGGCACGCGGATGCCCGCCTTGGCGAGCTTGCCCACCATCTCGCCAAGCGACGAGTTCTTGCCGCCCACCAAGGCGACATCGCCCCTCACGAGGTCCTCGAACCAGATCACATTGCGGTCGTTGCGGCCCATGCGGCCCCCCTTTCTGCCAGAGGTGGAATCGTGCACCTCCGCGCCGGGCCGCGCCTTGAGATGCATCAACCG
>JBNLCA010000368.1:0-4809 GCA_050303575.1 Paracoccaceae bacterium | reverse complement strand
CGCTGGTTCACCAACGTGCTGATGAACCCCTCGTCCTCGGCCATGATCCGGTCGCTCTTCCTCAACAAGGAGGCGCTTGAGAAGGGCGCGAACCGCCCTGACGTCCCGGACCAGAAGGTCACGAAGGTCGGCGTCCTCGGCGCCGGCATGATGGGAGCCGGCATCGCCTATGTCTCGGCCAATGCCGGGATCGAGGTCGTGCTGATCGACGCCGCGCAGGACGCGGCCGAGCGCGGCAAGGCCTACAGCGAGGGCATCCTCGAAAGGGGGATGAAGCGCGGCCGCGTGACCGAGGAGAAGAAGGCCGAGGTCCTGGGCCGGATCACGCCGACCACCGACTACGCCGCCCTCGCCGGCTGCGACCTGATCGTGGAAGCGGTGTTCGAGGATCCAAAGGTCAAGGCCGACGTGACGGCGAAGACCGAGGCCGTGGTGGGCGAGGACACGATCTTCGCGACCAACACCTCGACGCTGCCGATCAGCGACTTGGCCAAGGCGTCGAAGCGGCCCGAGCAGTTCATCGGCATCCACTTCTTCTCGCCCGTCGACAAGATGATGCTGGTCGAGATCATCAAGGGCAAGCAGACCGGCGAGCGTGCCGTCGCCAAGGCGCTCGACTACGTGCGCCAGATCCGCAAGACCCCGATCGTCGTCAACGACGCCCGCTTCTTCTACGCCAACCGCTGCATCATTCCCTACATCAACGAAGGCGTACGGATGGTGAAGGAGGGCGTCGCGCCCGCCCTGATCGAGAACGCGGCCAAGCTGGTGGGCATGCCCCTCGGGCCGCTGCAGCTGGTCGACGAGACATCGATCGACCTCGGCGTGAAGATCGCCAAGGCGACCAAGGCCGCGATGGGCAACGCGTATCCCGACGGCGAGGTCGACGACGTCCTCTTCTGGATGGCCGATCAGGGCCGGCTGGGCCGCAAGGCGAACAAGGGCTTCTACGCCTACGACGACGCCGGCAAGCGGCTGGGCCTGTGGGACGGGCTGGGCGCGAAATACGCCGAGTATGCCGAGCAGCCCGACCTTTCCGAGGTCCAGCATCGCCTGCTCTTCGCGCAGGTGCTCGAGGCCGTTCGCGCGCTCGAGGACGGCGTGCTCGAGGACATCCGCGAGGGCGACGTCGGCGCCATCCTCGGCTGGGGCTTCGCGCCGTGGTCCGGCGGTCCCTTCTCGTGGCTCGACATGATTGGCGCCGAGAAGGCGGTCGAACTCTGCGCTGCGCTCGAAAAGAAGCACGGCGCCCGCTTCGCCACGCCGAAACTGCTCACCGACATGGCCGCGAAGGGCGAGACCTTCTATGGCCGCTTCGGCGCGGGCGCCAAGGCCGCCTGATCGGGCGGTCCGCCCCTGTAGCGGCGCGAGCCAGAAGCAAAGGGCGCCGGCCACGGCCGACGCCCCTGATGCGCCTGAATTGGTGTGTCGGGGTCCCCGCGGGGGGACAGGGACCCCGACGACTAGGCTCTGGCCCGGCGGGCGGCAAGCTCGTAACCGAGCCCGGCCATCCGGAAGAGCCGCTCGGCCTGGTCGCCTTCGAACTCGGTGAAGCGCGAGCCCGCCCCTGCCGCGGGGGGGCACCAGGCCATGACGCCCGCATTCACCCGCACGATCTCTTCCTGCGCGAAGCGCAACGTGAAGATTTCCGAATAGGTCGGCAGGTGAATGGGCGTGATCCCGCGATGCCCGGCAAGTTCCCTCGCAGCAACGAGGGCACAGGACAGGCGGGAAAGCGTACCGTCGAGCAGCGGCTCCACCAGGATCCGTTGCTCGGGCAGCAGGAAGAAGGGCATGCAGGCCCCAAGAACGCCCACCGGGACCAGGAGGACGTGCCGCGGGCCGTCGATCTCGTCGGGAACGATCGGCGTGCGCTCGATGTCGCAGACCGCGGAGAGGCCGCCGTCGCGGGTGCGGACCCGATCGCCGACGCGGACATGTTCGACCCGGCACCAGCCGCGCTCGGTCTCGACCCTTGTGCGGGCGAGAAGACCGCTGTTCGGAGCGTCCGGATGGCTGAGCGTCATGTGCGGGGAGCGCTTTGCCGTATTGAAGGCGATATGGTCGACTTCGATCATGGCTACCCTACTCCACTTGCACGCATTGGTTGTATGACCAGTTCGACCTCCGAATACGCCCGCCGCTCGGTTGAAACTCGGTCAAATTGGGGCATTGTTCGCCGCATGGCGCCAATCGGACCGGGCGCGTCCATTTGCTTCCCATTGAAATCTAATCTTTAATAATCGTTAATGACGTATGGGAAGCCAGGCCATCGTTGACCGCACGGGACAGATTTCGCGCGACGTGAGTCGCGACCGCTAACGCGATCTCAGCGCGATGACCGCGCCCGAGGCGGCAATCAGCCCGATCCCGACTATCGCCAAAGGCGAGAGAACCTCGCCCCAGATGAGCCAGCCCCAGCCCGCCGCGAAGACCAGGAGCGAGTATTCGAACACCGCGACCTGGCTCGCCTCGCCCAACTGGTAAGCGCGCACGATCAGCGCGACCCCGGCCAGCGATCCGACCGCCTGCACCAGCGTCCAGATCAGAAACGTGCCCGACGGCGCCACCCAGCCGCGCAGCACGAAGCCTTCCGCCCCCGGGGGAACCTCGACCGGCCAGACAGCCAGAACCGCAAGCCCGAGCGCGCCCCAGATAGCCAGCATCACGAAGAAGCCCGCCGTAAGCGTTGCCGTCGTCTCGTCCGCGCACCATTCCCGTGTCGCGATGTTGCCCAGCGCGTAAAGCGCCGCGCCGACCACCGGCAAGACGACCAGGGGCGACATGCCCTGCGGCCCCAGCATCAGGACGACGCCGGCAAAGCCCGCCAGCACCGCGACAAGCCGCCAGGGCCCGAACCGGCGCCCGAAAGCGACCCGCGAGATCAAGAGGACGAAGATCGGCGCGGTGAAAAGGCCCGCCGCCACCATCGCGACCGGCAGGAAGGCAAGGCAGCCGAAATAGATCATCATCGCCGCCGAATGCGCCAGGCTCCGCGCCGCGACCCGGCCCCAGCTCAGCGGCCGGACCCGCTGCCCGACCGCCGCGGCGCCAGCCAGCAAGAGCGGCAAGGCCATCGCCGTCCGCATCAGGTGGAATTGCCACAACCCGCCCTCGGCCGCGATCACCCGCACGTAGTTGTCGGTGAAGCCGATGATCGCCATTCCGGCCAGCATCGCGCCCGCCGCGGCCAGCGTCCGGTTCACAGGATCCACCGCAAGTGTCATTGAGACCTCCGTCCCCCGTTGATGAACCGGGCTCCGACCGCCTAGTCTTGTCCGTGACCGACATCAATCGGCGCGGGGAGGGATAATATGGGCTGGCTTGCCGACGAAACGGGCCTCGACAAATGCGCGGCGAACTATGTGCCGCTGACGCCGCTTTCGCACCTGAGGCGCGCCGCACAGGTCTTTCCGGACCGCGAGGCGCTGGTCTACGGGACCCGCCGCCACAGCTATCGCGACTATTTCGCGCGGGTCTCGCGCCTTGCCTCGGCGCTGGCGCAGATCGGCGTCCGGCCGGGCGACGTGGTGGCGACGCTGCTTCCCAACATCCCCGCCCATGCCGAGGCGCATTTCGGCGTGCCCGCCGCCGGGGCCATCCTCAATTCGATCAACACCCGCCTCGACCCCGACACGGTCGCCTACATCTTCGACCACGGCGGGGCAAAGGCCCTCCTCTGCGATGCCCAGTTCGTGCCGCTGGCGATGGAGGCGATCGGCCGCATGGAAGGCCCCGCGCCACAGATCATCGAGGTCGCCGACCCCGAGGCCGGCATCCACGCCGTGGGCGATCACACCGAGTACGAGGACTTCCTCGCCTCGGGCGACCCCGCCTTTCCGTGGATCATGCCGCTCGACGAATGGGAAAGCCTCGCTCTCAACTACACGTCCGGCACCACCGGCCGGCCCAAGGGCGTCGTCTACCATCACCGCGGCGCCTACCTGATGACGATGGGCACGGTCGTCTCGTGGCGCCTGCAGCTCTACCCGCGCTACCTGACCATCGTGCCGCTCTTCCATTGCAACGGCTGGAACCACACCTGGATGATGCCGCTGGTCGGCGGCACCGTCGTCTGCTGCCGCGATGTCCGGGCCAAGGTGATCTACGACACCATCGCCGACGAGGGCGTCACCCATTTCGGCGGCGCGCCGATCGTTCTGAACACGCTCGTCAACGCCCGCCCGGACGAGCGCCGCGAGTTTTCGCACACGGTCGAGGTCTTCACCGCCGGCGCCCCGCCGCCGGCCGCGACGCTCAAGGCGATCGAGCCCCTCGGCTTCAACGTCACCCAGGTCTACGGCCTGACCGAGACCTACGGCCACGTCACCGAATGCCTCTGGCGCGAGGAGGAATGGGGCGCGCTTCCCGGCGACGAGAAGGCGGCGATCAAGGCCCGTACCGGTGTCCTGATGCCGATGATGGAGGACATCTCGGTCCGCGGCGCCGAGGACCTCTCCCCCGTCCCCTGGGACGGCGAGACGACGGGCGAGATCATGATCCGCGGCCATTCGGTGATGAAGGGCTATTACCGTAATCCAACGGCCACCGCCGAGGCGTTCGACGGCGGCTGGTTCCGCTCGGGCGACGTCGCCTTCCAGCATCCGGACGGCTACATCAAGATCACCGACCGCGCGAAGGACATCATCATCTCGGGCGGCGAGAACGTCTCGTCGGTAGAGGTCGAGGGCGCGCTGATGCACCACCCCGCCGTGATGCTTTGCGCCGTGGTGGCCAAGCCCGACGAGAAGTGGGGCGAGGTGCCCTGCGCCTTCGTCGAGCTGAAGGACGGCGCCGAGGTGACCGAGG
>JBNLCA010000367.1:0-10821 GCA_050303575.1 Paracoccaceae bacterium | reverse complement strand
GGGCTTGGCTCCCACCGCTGCGGCGACCTGCGCGCGGGCCATCTCGACAATCGCCTTCGCCGCACGGCCCTCGGCATGGACCGACGAGGGGTTCCCGACCTCCTCCATCGCCGCCAGAACAGCCGCGCGCGCCTCGGCCCTGAGTGGCGCCGTCGCGTTCCAGTCGAGATAGGCGCGCCCGTTCATGACCGGGCCGCTTTCATCTTGTGACAAGTCTGTTCGAAGGGAGCGCCGAAGGCGCGCGCGGGGCAGGCAGCCCCCCGTCCCCGGCCATATGCCGCGCGGCCCCTCATGCCTCGTCCACAACGGTGAAGAGCGTCGGCACCGCCGGGCACGGCGTCAGATCGTTGCGGATGACGTCGGAAAGCCGTGTCTGGTGCAGGAAGACGTAGACATGCGCCGAGAGGCTTTCCCAAAGCCGGTTGGTCATGCTCTGCGCCCGGCTGCCCGAATGCGCGCCGGTGGCGCCCGCGCCCTCGTGGAGCGCGCTCACCGTCTCGTCCACCGCTTCCAGGATCTCGCTGATCCGGATCTCGGCCGGATCGCGGGCAAGCTTGTAGCCGCCGCCCGGGCCGCGCACCGACTCGACCAGTCCCGCCCGTCGCAGCTTGACAAAGAGCTGCTCGAGATAGGGCAGCGACACGTCCTGCCGGCGGGAAATCTCGGCCAGCGAGACCAGCGCGTCGGCGGGCTGGTAGGCCAGGTCGGCCAGAGCGACCATCGCGTAACGTCCCTTGGTGCTGAGCTTCATCGCAATTTCCCCGCCAAATACGTTGACCTTCGCCAACGGGGCGCTTACTTCACGCTTCCAGCGCCGGGCTGATCCGGCGGTTCTTTAGAACACTTCTAAATTGCCCGAGCGAATTCGTCAAGAAACGCCAGGGCCAAGACGACGGCGGAGCGAGGCCTGAATGCCTGAGGTGATTTTCCCCGGCCCCGAGGGGAGGCTTGAAGGACGCTACCACCCGCAGAAGGACAAGGACGCCCCCATCGCCATCGTGCTGCATCCGCATCCCCAGTTCGGGGGCACGATGAACAACCGGGTGGTCTACAACCTCCATTATGCCTTCCTGAACATGGGCTTCACCGTCCTGCGCTTCAATTTCCGCGGGGTAGGCCGCAGCCAGGGCGAATACGACCAGGGCATCGGCGAGCTTTCCGACGCCGCCTCGGCGCTCGACTATCTCCAGTCGATGAACCAGAACGCCAAGCATTGCTGGGTCGCGGGCTTTTCGTTCGGGGCCTGGATCGGGATGCAGCTTCTGATGCGCCGGCCGGAGATTTCGGGCTTCATCTCGGTCGCGCCGCCCGCCAACATGTACGACTTCTCGTTCCTCGCCCCCTGCCCGGCCTCGGGCCTGATCATCAACGGCACCGCCGACCGGGTGGCGCCGCCCAAGGACACCAAGGCGCTGGTCGGCAAGCTGCACGAGCAAAAGGGCATCACGATCACCCACAAGGAGGTCGAGGGCGCCGGGCATTTCTTCGAAGACCCGCACATGGAGACGATGATCGGCGCGGTTGACAAGTATGTCCGCAAGCGGCTGACCGAAAGCTCGCGCTGAGGCGTTCCCGGGGGCTGTCTGCCCCTTCTAGTGACTGCGGCCCGGATCACGACCGCGGATATTTTCGGACCGGATAGGCCCCGCGCGATTGTGCGTTTCCGGTCGTCGCCCTAATCCTCGATCCATGCTGTCTGTCTTCGACGAGGGCCCACCCGCGCCCTGCCCCGATCCCTTCAACCTTGCCGCGCATGTGCTGGCCCATGCCGGGGCGTTGGCCGACAAGGTGGCGCTCGCAGTTCTGAAGCCGTCCGGCGCGGAACGCTGGAGCTACGCGCGTCTGGAAGCGTCGGTTCGCGGGACCGGCACGGGCCTCCTTGCCGCTGGTGTGCCGCCGGGAGGGCGCGTGGTCCTTAGGCTCGGCAATTCGGCCGACTTCCCGGTCGCCTTCCTCGGCGCCGTGGCGGCCGGGCTGGTGCCGGTGCCGCTTTCGGCGGCGCTGACCGCGCACGAGGTGGCGGCGCTTCTGCCGGACCTGGCACCCGCCGCGATCCTCGCCGACCCTTCGCTTCCGCTGCCGGGGGCACTCCCCTGCCCGGTCTTCCAGCCGGATGACTTCCGCCCGTGGCGCGACGCCGCGCCCTGCGCATTCGCGATGGGTCCGGCCGACCGACCCGCCTACATCGTCTTCACCTCGGGCACCTCGGGCCGGCCGCGCGCCGTCGTCCATGCCCACCGCGCGATCTGGGCGCGGCGGATGATGCGCGCTGGTTGGGATGGTATCGGGCCGACCGACCGGGTCCTGCACGCGGGCGCGTTCAACTGGACCTACACGCTCGGGACCGGCCTCCTCGATCCGTGGTCCGAGGGTGCAACCGCGCTGATCCCGGCCGAGGGCACCGAGGCCGCGCAGCTTCCCCTTCTTATGAGGCGCCACGACGCGACCATCTTCGCCGCGGCGCCGGCATTCTACCGGCGGATGCTGGCGGCAGGGATCCCCGAGTTGCCGAAGCTGCGCCATGGGCTGTCTGCCGGCGAGAAGCTCTCGCCTGCCCTGCGCGACGCCTGGGAAGCGGCGACGGGACGACCGGTCTTCGAGGCGCTCGGCATGTCGGAATGTTCCACCTTCGTCTCGGGCTCGGCGGCCCGCCCCGCGCCCGACGGCGCGAGCGGCTACCCGCAGCCCGGCCGCCGGATCGCCGTCCTCGGTCCCGATGGCCCGGTGCCGCGCGGCGAAGCGGGCGAACTCGCCGTCTCAAGCCGCGACCCGGGCCTCTTCCTCACCTATTTCGGCGCAGAGGACGAAGCATTCTCGCGCTTCGCAGGCGAGTGGTTCCGCACCGGCGACAGCGTGGTCATGCGGCCGGACGGCGCCATCGAGTATCACGGTCGGCTCGACGAGATGATGAACGCGGGCGGCGTGCGCGTCTCGCCCCTGGAAGTCGAGGCGGAGCTCGGCCCCTGTCCCGGCCTTGGCGACATCGCGGTGGTCGAGGCGACGGTCAAGGCGGACACCACCGTCATCGCCGCCGCCTGGACCGGCCCGGCGAGCGACCGTGACCTGGCCGCCTTTGCCAAGGACCGGCTCGCACGCTACAAGGTGCCCCGGCTCTGGCATCCCTTGCCCGAGATCCCCCGCACGAAGACCGGCAAGACCGACCGTCGCGCGGTCCGCGCCCTGATCGAGACCAGCCTGAAAGAGACGCCATGATCAAGCTCGACATCCTTTCCGATCCGGTCTGCCCCTGGTGCATGATCGGCAAGGCGCGGCTCGATCGGGCGCTGGAGGCCAAGCCCGACCATCCGTTCGTGATCGAATGGCATCCGTTCCAGCTGAACCCCGACATGCCGAAGGAAGGGATGGACCGGAAGGCCTATCTGGAAGCGAAATTCGGCGGCAAGGCGGGGGCGGCGCGGGCCTATGCGCCGATCGACGCGGCGGCGAAGGAGAGCGGGTTCGAGATCGACTGGGCCTCGATCCCGCATATCCCGAACACGCTCGACGCGCACCGGCTGATCCACTGGGCGGGGCTGGAGCAGAAGCAGACGCCGGTCGTCTCGGGCCTCTTCAAGGCGTACTGGCGCGAGGGGCGCGACATCGGCGATCACGAGGTTCTGGCGGATGTCGCCGACTCGGCCGGGATGGACGCGGCGGTGGTGAGCCGGCTTCTGGCCTCGGACGCCGATGCCGAGGATGTCGCCTCCCGCGACGCCCATTCGCGCGAGCGCGGGGTGACCGGCGTGCCCACATTCGTCATTGCGAACCAGCATGTCGTGCCGGGCGCGCAACCGACCGAGCTCTGGCTGCAGCTGATCGACGAGATCGCCGGTCAGCTCTGAGATGCTGACCGCGCACCTGCCCGCCGGCTACCTGACCGGCCGCGCCTTCGGCGTGACTTCGGGCGCGGTTATGGGCGCGGCGCTGGCCGGATCGGTCCTTCCGGACTTCGACATGATCTGGTTCCACTTCGTCGACCACCGCGCCTTTCATCATCACCGCTACTGGGTCCACGCGCCGGGCTTCTGGGCGATCATCGCCGCCGTCGCGTTGCCGCTGATCCGCCTTCTCGCGCCGCGTCTCTGGTGGCCCGCCCTCGCCTTCTTCGCCTCGCTCCTCGTCCACCTGATCCTGGACAGTCTCGCCGGGTCGATCATGTGGCTCTGGCCCTTCGACTCGACGCTCTACGCCCTCGTCGAGGTGCCACCGACGCGCAGCCACTGGGTGCTGTCGTTCCTGACGCACTGGACCTTCCTCTCGGAACTTGTCATCTGGGCGCTGGCCATCGGCCTCTACCTCCGGACGAGACGCCCCGCATGACGCCCACAAGACCGCTCGGTCAGACCGAGTTCATCGCGCTGACCGCGATGCTCTTCGCGACGATCGCCTTCTCGATCGACTCGATGCTGCCGGCCTTCCCGAAGATCGCCGAGGAACTGACGCCCGCCGATCCCAACCGCGCGCAGCTGATCCTGACAAGCTTCGTCTTCGGCATGGGCGTGGGGACGTTCTTCTCGGGCCCGCTCTCCGATGCGCTGGGGCGGCGCACGGTGATCCTCGGCGGCGCGGTTCTCTACATCGTCGGCGCGGCGCTCGCCTGGGCAGCGCCGTCGCTTGACCTGGTGCTCGCCGCCCGCGTCATCCAGGGTCTCGGCGCTGCCGGCCCGCGCGTCGCTTCGCTGGCCATGGTGCGGGACCTTTATTCCGGCCGGCAGATGGCCCGCGTCGTCAGCTTCGCGATGATGGTCTTCACCCTCGTCCCCGCTGTCGCACCGGCGCTCGGCACGGTCGTCATTAATGCCTTCGGCTGGCGCGGCATCTTCGGCTCGTTCATCGCCTTCTCGCTGATCTCTGCCGGATGGCTCTTCCTGCGCCAGCCCGAGACACTGGCACCCGAGGCACGGCGTCCGTTCCGTGCCGGCCCGATCCGGGCGGCGATGAGCGAGATCCTGTCGAACCGGATGATCGTGACCTCGATCGCCGTCCAGACACTGGGCTTCGGCGCGCTCTTCGCGACTTTGTCCTCGACCCAGCAGATCTTCGACACGACCTTCGGACGCGGCGCCGGGTTCCCGTACTGGTTCGCGCTCATCGCGATCCTGTCGGCCGGGGGAAGCCTTCTGAACGCGCAGGTCGTGGTGCGGCTTGGCATGCGCCTCGTCATTACCGCGACGCTTGCGGTGCAGACCGTGCTTTCGCTGACCTTCGGCCTCCTTGCCTGGTCGGGCGTGCTGGAAGGGGTCGCCTATTTCCCGGTCTATCTCCTCTGGACGACCAGCGTCTTCTTCATGGCTGGCCTGACCTTCGGCAACCTGAACGCATTGGCGCTCGAGCCTGTCGGCCACATCGCCGGCATCGCCTCGTCGGTGGTCAGCGCCGTCGCGACGGTCTTCGCGGTCCTGATCGCCGTTCCCATCGGCCTTGCCTTCGACGGCACACCCGCGCCGCTGGCCTTCGGCATCTGCGTCTGCACCGGAATTGGCGCGGCGCTGATGCGGACGATTCCCGGGCGGGAATGAGGACGGATAAAAGCCCGGCGCGGCTACTATCCGGCCGGAGGCCGGGTCAGCGCACCTTCTCCGCCAGGTCCTTCGCAATCGCGAACGCCCCCTTGATCCGGTCGCTTTCCTTCGGCCAGTCGGCGCGCAGGATCAGGCGGTTGTCCTTGACCTTGGCGTCTGCCTTGCGGGCGTGCAGGTACTCGACCAGGCCGGCCGGGTTCGCGAACTTGTCGTTGTGGAACATCACCGTCGCGCCCTTCGGCCCGACATCCAGCTTCGCGATCCCCGCCCGCTTGCACTCGGCCTTGATGCGGACGACCAGCATCAGCGTGTTGACCTCGCGCGGGAGCGTGCCGAACCGGTCGATCAGCTCCGCCGCGAAGCCTTCCAGTTCGACCTTCGTCGTCAGGTTCGAGAGCCGCCGGTAGAGGCCCAGCCGCACATCCAGATCCGGCACGTACTCCTCCGGGATCAGCACCGGCACGCCAAGATTGATCGCCGGGCTCCACTCGCCATCGTCGGTCAGGCCCTGAAGGTCGCCCGACTTGATCCGCGCAATCGCCTCCTCAAGCATCTGCTGGTAAAGCTCGTAGCCGACCTCGCGCATCTGGCCCGACTGTTCCTCGCCGATGAGGTTTCCGGCGCCGCGGATGTCGAGGTCCTGGCTTGCCAGCGTGAAGCCCGCGCCCAGCGTGTCGAGGCTGCCCAGAACCCGCAGCCGCTTCTCGGCGGTATCGGTCAGCTTCTGGCGCGGCTTGGTGGTCAGGAACGCATAGGCGCGCACCTTGGCGCGGCCGACGCGGCCCCGGATCTGGTAGAGCTGCGCCAGACCGAACATGTCGGCGCGCCAGACGACCATTGTGTTCGCGGTGGGGATATCGAGGCCAGACTCGACGATCGTCGTCGCCAGAAGAACGTCGTACTTTCCGTCGTAGAAGGCGTTCATCCGGTCGTCGAGCTCGCCCGCTGCCATCTGCCCGTGGGCGATGACGTAGCTCACCTCGGGCACATGGTCGCGCAGGAACTCCTCCATCTCGGGGATGTCCGCGATGCGCGGCACCACGAAGAAGGACTGCCCACCCCGGAAGCGTTCGCGCAGCAGCGCCTCGCGGATCGTGACGGTGTCGAACTCGCTGACATATGTGCGGATCGACAGGCGGTCGACCGGCGGCGTGCCGATGATGGAAAGGTCGCGCACGCCCGAGAGCGCCAGTTGCAGGGTGCGCGGGATCGGCGTTGCGGTCAGCGTCAGGACATGGATGTCGGTCCTCAGCTCCTTCAGCCGCTCCTTGTGCGAAACACCGAAATGCTGCTCCTCGTCGATGATCAGAAGGCCGAGGTTCCTGAACTTGATGCCCTTTGCCAGAAGCGCATGGGTGCCGATGACGATATCGACCGAGCCGTCGGTCAGCCCGGCCCGCGTCTCGGCCGCCGCCTTCGACGAAACGAAGCGCGAGAGTTGGCGGACCTTGAACGGGAATCCGCGGAATCGCTCGGCGAAGTTCGCCGCGTGCTGGCGGGCCAGAAGCGTCGTCGGCGCGATCACCGCGACCTGCATGCCCGTCGCCGCGGCGACGAAGGCGGCGCGCATCGCGACCTCGGTCTTGCCGAAGCCGACGTCGCCGCAGACCAGCCGATCCATCGGCTGACCCGAGCCGAGGTCGGTCAGCACGTCCTCGATCGCGTTCAGCTGGTCGTCGGTCTCCTGATACGGGAAGCGGGCCGAGAAATCCTCCCAGAGGCCGTGCTGCGGCTCGAGCACCGGCGCGGTCCTCAGCGCGCGTTCCGCCGCCGTCCGCATCAGCCGCTCGGCGATCTGCCGGATGCGTTCCTTCAGCCGCGCCTTCTTGGCCTGCCACGCCCCGCCGCCCAGCTTGTCGAGAAGTCCTTCCTCGTGGCCGAATTTCGACAGAAGCTCGATATTCTCGACCGGCAGGTAGAGCTTGTCGCCGCCCGCATATTCGAGGAACAGGCACTCGTGCGCCGCGCCAAGGGCCGTGACGACCTCGAGCCCCTTGTAGCGCCCGACGCCGTGATCGACGTGGACGACCAGATCGCCCGGCGACAGCGACTGCGCCTCGGTCAGGAAATTGTCGGCCCGGCGCTTGCGGCGCGGCGCGCGGATCAGGCGGTCGCCCAGGATGTCCTGCTCGGAGATGACGGTCAGCGTGCCCTGATCGGCCGGCCCCTCGAAGCCGGCATCCAGCGCCCAGACGGCGAGATGGACGCCCTTCGGCCGAACTTCGCGGAGGTCCGCCACCTCGGTCGCGCCCGAAACGCCGTGATCGTCCAAAAGACCCTTCAGCCGCTCGCGCGCGCCTTCCGAGAAGGAAGCGACGACAACCGACCCGTCCTCGCGCTTGCGGCGGATATGGTCGGCGACGGCATCGAAAAGGTTGATCTTTTCCTGCTGGCGCTCGGGCGCGAAGTTGCGCCCGATCCGGCCGCCCGCATCCGTGACGCCCGGCCCGGTTGCGGCCGCAAGGATGCGCAGCTGCACCCTGCGATGTCCCGCGAGAGCGGCCTCCCACCCGGCGTCGTCGAGGTAAAGGAGCCCCGGTGGCACGGGCTTGTAGACCGTGTCCATCCGGCCCTTCGCCGTCATCGCCTCGCGCCGCGCCTCGTACTGGTCGGCGATGCCGTCCCAGCGGGCCGTCCGTGCCGGTTCGACCTGATCGTCCACCATCACCGAAGCACCGGGAAGGTAATCGAAGAGCGTCTCGAGGTGCTCATGGAAGAACGGCAGCCAATGCTCGACCCCGGCATGCTTGCGGCCCGCGCTGACCGCCTCGTAGAGCGGATCGTCCGAGCCCGCAGCACCGAACTCGATCCTGTAGTTTTGGCGGAAACGGGTGATCGACGGCTCGTCGAGGATCACCTCCGAGACCGGTGCAAGCTCGATCGTCGACAGCTTCTCGGTGGTCCGCTGTGTCGCCGGATCGAACCGCCGCGCACCGTCGAGCATGTCGCCGAAGAGATCGAGCCGGACCGGACCGCCCTCGCCGGGCGGATAGATATCGATGATGCCGCCCCTGACCGCATAGTCGCCCGGCTCCATCACGGTCGCGGTCTGCGAAAAGCCCATCCGCACAAGGAACTGACGCAAAGCCGCCTCGTCCACCCGGCCGCCGACCGTCGCCGAGAAGGAAGACGCGCCGACGACCTCGCGCGCCGGAAGCTTCTGGATCGCGGCGTTGAGCGTCGTCAGAAGGACGAATGGCCCCGGCATCCCGGCCGCGAGCGCCGCCAAGGTCGCCATCCGCGCCGCCGAGACCTCGGGCGCGGGCGACACCCGGTCATAGGGCAGGCAGTCCCAGGCCGGGAAGGTCAGTACCACGGCCTGGGGCGCGAAGAAGGCCAGCGCCTGGCGCATCGCCTCCATCCGCTTGTCGTCACGCGCGACATGGACGACCGGGGAACCCTTCGCCAGTTCGCGCGCCAGCACGCGCGCGTCGAACCCCTCGGGGGCGCCGCCGATCGTGACCGTCTCAGGGGAAAGGGCCGGACTCATGGCGCTGAGCTACAAGTCCCGGCGGCGGTGTCAACCGTAGAGGCCGCCTAGCGACAGGTTCTGGTACATGCCCCACATCGCGGTGACGAAGATCGACACCATGCCGACCACCTGGATCCAGAACCGCGTCACGCCAAGCCGGTGACGCAGCGGCTCGCCGGTCAGCCCCTCGCGGCGGATCCGGCGCGCGGTACGCAGCGTGATCAGACCCACGAGGACAAGCGGTGCGCCCAGAAGCAGCAGCGCCTGTGCGAACTCGATCCAGTAATAGAACGCCAGAAGCCCGAGCGAGGTCATCACGAACGAGACGAATCCCATCAACCACAGGCCCGACCGGCCCTCGATATGCTCGATCCGGTTGATCGAGATGCGGACCATGTTCTCGAAATCCTCTTCGGCCTGGCCGCCCTGACGGCGCGCCCGGATCAGCATGTCGAAGGGCACGCCCATGACGAAATGGCTGACCGAGGACCAAAGCACGGCAAGCGCGATCCAGAACCAGAGATTCGAGAAGGATCGCATGTCGATCAACTCGAAGATCGCGTCGTACCAGTCGGTTCCTGGCGGCATATTTCCTCCGGCCGGGGCGAAGCCTGCGCCGTTTCATACACTTGTGATAGGGCACGTTCCATGCGACGCAATGGAAAAACCGCACGAGGCCGCATGGCACCCATCGTTTCCCCCTTCCCCTCCGGCCGGCCGCGGCGGCTCAGGGCAACCGCGCCCTTGAGGGCGCTGGTGCGCGAGACGGTGCTGACGGCTGACGACCTGATCTGGCCGGTCTTCCTGGTCGAGGGGACCGGTAGGACCGAGCCCGTCGCCTCGATGCCCGGCGTCGAGCGGATGTCGGTAGACCTTGTGGTCAGGGCCGCTGCCGAGGCGGCGGATCTGGGGATTCCGGCGATCTGCCTCTTTCCTTACACCGACCCGGCGAAGAAGACGGCAAGCTGCGAGGAGGCCTGGAACCCCGAGAACCTCTCGAATCGCGCGATCCGGGCGATCAAGGCCGAGGTGCCGCAGATCGCGGTGATGACCGACATCGCGCTCGACCCGTACAACATCCACGGCCATGACGGGATCGTTAAGGGCGACGAGATCCTGAACGACGAGACGGTCGCGGCGCTGGTCAGGATGGCGCTCGCCCAGGCCGAGGCCGGCGCCGACATCCTCGGGCCGTCCGACATGATGGACGGCCGCGTCGGCGCGATCCGGCAAGCGCTGGAAGCCAAAGGCCGCAAGGGCCTGACGATCATGTCCTACGCGGCCAAGTTCGCCTCGTCCTTCTATGGGCCGTTTCGCGACGCGGTCGGCGCCTCGGGCGCGCTCAAGGGCGACAAGAAGACCTACCAGATCGACCCGGCGAACGGCGACGAGGCCCTGCGCTGCGTCGCCCGCGACCTTGCCGAGGGCGCCGACATGGTGATGGTCAAGCCGGGCCTGCCCTATCTCGACATCTGCCGCCGGGTGAAGGACACGTTCGGCGCGCCGACCTTCGCCTACCAGGTCTCGGGCGAGTATTCGATGATCCGGGGCGCCGCCGACCAGGGCTGGAGCAACGGCGATCTTGCCATGATGGAAAGCCTGATGGCCTTCAAGCGTGCCGGCTGCGACGGCATCCTGACCTACTTCGCGCCGGCCGCCGCGCGCGTCCTGAAATCGGGCTGAGGTCCCTTTCGGCAAAGCCCCGCCCACGGCGCGCCGCCATCTTTCCTGTGGTGACAGGACCCGCCAAACACGCTACCTTTCGTGCAACGGGGGCCATGAGAGCCCCACATGAGGCATGAGGGCGGTCATGGATTACACTTCTCG
>JBNLCA010000366.1:0-6091 GCA_050303575.1 Paracoccaceae bacterium | reverse complement strand
ACGCAACCGATGCGTGTATACATCGGCGGTGGCGCAAGCATGCGTCAGCGTGTCGCACCCCGATCTTCGGCGATCGGACCGCGTTTCGCGCCGAGGGACAGCGGTTTGGGGTCGGCGCCGGACTCCCCTGTCTGCGCGGGGTCCGGCCGCCGTTTCCATCCCACCCCCGACCGCGGAGGCCGGTTGAGTTCAGCGCACCTGCCGATTCCCGTCAAGATAGATTAAGTTATTCATGTTCAACTTTTGGTTGTATATCGCCCGCTCGGCCGTTCGTGGCCGAACCGTGATGACGCTTCGCCAAACACGCCCAGCCTGGCACCATGCCTGGCCACGCGCCCGAGACCCAGCTTGAAAACCCACTTGCCCTTCGAGTCCGGCGGGGTTCCGGCCGAGTGCCAGCCCGGTCCGGACCATGAGGGCGACCTGATGGCCCTCGACGGAAAGGCGGAACGCGCGGTCGGAGCCGGCAGATCAGCCCAGCATGCGCTCGACCATCTCGCCGGTGTTGCGGCTGAGTCCAGGGACGCGGCCGACCCGCTCGAGCTCGGCCCGCATCAGGGCCTGCCGGTCGGCGTCGTATCGGCGCCAGCTCTCGAAGGCCGTGGTCATCCGCGCCGTGGTCTGCGGGTTCACCGGGTCGAGCTTGATCAGCCAGTCGGCGAGCAGCCGGTAGGATGCGCCGGACGGATCGTGGAAGCCGGCCGCGTTGGCCGAGAGCGCGCCGATGACCGAGCGGAAGCGGTTCGGGTTCTTCCAGTCGAAATCCGCGTGGTCCGTCAGCGCGCGTGTCACCTCGGCGGTCCGTTCCGGCGCCGCCTCGGCGACCTGGAGCGAGAACCACTTGTCGATGACCAGCCGGTCCGACTTCCACTTGTCGTAGAAGCGCGCCGTCTCGGCCGCGCCCTTGCCGATGCGGAGAAGGCAGGCGAGGGCGGCGATCTCCTCGGTCATGTTGTCGGCTGCTGCGAACTGCGCCTCGGCCCGCGCCCCGCCGTCGGTGCGGCTGAGGTAGGCCAGCGCCGCCAGCCTGAGCGCCCGCCTGCCGGCGGCCTCGGCGTCCGGCGTGTAGGGGCCGGGGACCGCCATCGCGTCGTAAATCGCGGCAAGGTCACGCTCCAGGTGCTTCGCCACCGCGTCGGCCAGCTTCTCGTGCGCTGCGTGGATCGCCCAGGGGTCCGGCACATGGCCGACGTCGAACAGCGTCTGGGCCGTGTCGTCCTCGGACGGGAGCCTCAGGGCCAGCGCGCGGAACGCCGGGTCCAGCGCCTCGTCCCGCAGCACCCGTGCCAGCGCGTCGGGAAAAGCGCCGTCCGGCGCCGCCTTGCCCGCGACCATCCGGGTCAGCACGTCCTTGGCAAGCGCCCGTCCGGCCTCCCACTTGTTGAACGGGTCGGTGTCGTGGGCGAGGAGGAACGCCCGTTCGTCGTTGCTGGTCTCGCGTTCCAGGATGACCGGCGCCGAGAAGTTCCGCAGGATCGAGGGCACGGGCCGCGCCGCCAGCCCCTGGAAGGTGAAGGCCTGCTTCGCTTCGGTCAGTTCCAGAACAGTCGTCGGCACCACCTCGTCGCCGTTCGGGTTCAGAAGACCCACCGCCACCGGGATCACCCGCGGCAGTTTCTCCGGCTGGCCCGGCGTCGGCGGCGTCGTCTGTTCCAGCGTCAGCGTGTAGGTGCCGTCATCCCAGCTGTCGGTGACCTTGACGCGCGGCGTCCCGGCCTCCTCGTACCAGCGCTTGAACTGGGTGAGGTCGCGGCCGGTCGCATCCTGGAAGACGGTCAGCCAGTCCTCGATCGTCGCTGCCTCGCCGTCGTGGCGGTCGAAATAGAGGTCGAGCGCCTTCTTGTAGCCGTCCGGGCCGACGAGCGTCCGGAGCATGCGGATCACCTCGGCGCCTTTTTCGTAGACTGTCGCAGTGTAGAAGTTGTTGATCTCGACATAGCTCGACGGCCGGACCGGGTGCGCAAGGGGGCCGTTGTCCTCGCGGAACTGGCGGGCGCGCAGTTGCAGCACGTCCTCGATCCGCTGCACCGGTTCGGACCGCATGTCGGCCGAGAACTGCTGGTCGCGGAAGACGGTCAGCCCCTCCTTCAGCGACAGCTGGAACCAGTCGCGGCAGGTGATCCGGTTGCCGGTCCAGTTGTGGAAATACTCGTGCGCGATGATGCCTTCGATAAGTTCGTAGTCACGGTCGGTCGCGGTCTCCGGCGAGGCGAGGACATACTTCGAATTGAAGATGTTCAGCCCCTTGTTCTCCATCGCGCCCATGTTGAAGTCGTCGACGGCGACGATGTTGAAGACCGAAAGGTCGTATTCGCGGCCATAGACCTCCTCGTCCCACTTCATCGACCGGATGAGCGCATCCATCGCGTAGGCGCACTTGTCCTCGTCGCCGGGCCGCACCCAGATGTTCAGGTCGACGGGCTTGCCCGAGCCGGTGGTGTACTTCGCCGAATGCGCGACGAGATCGCCCGCGACAAGCGCGAAGAGATACGAAGGCTTGGGCCAGGGATCGTCCCATTCGGCCCAGCCGTCGCCCGCCGCCACCGGGTTGCCGTTCGACAGGAGCACCGGCAAGTCGGACTCGATCCGCACCTTGAAGGGCGCCATCACGTCGGGCCGGTCGAGGTAGTAGGTGATGTGGCGGAACCCCTCGGCCTCGCACTGGGTGCAATACATGCCGCCCGACATGTAGAGCCCCTCGAGCGCGGTGTTCGAGGCGGGGTCGATCTCGACCTCGCATTCGAAGTCGAACGGCCCGTCCGGCACGTCGGCCCAGTCGATGCGGAGGCCGGTTTGCTTCGCCGGATGCGGCGGCACCGGCAGCCAATCGGCGTCCTTGCCGTTCACCCGCACCCAGATCAGCTTCAGACCCTCGCCCATCAGCTCGAGGTCTACCGCTTCGTGCAGCCGCTCCATCCGGATCTTCGAGATCACCCGCGTCGCCGAGGGCGCCAGGCGGAAGGTCAGCTCGACCTGGTCGATCCGGAAGGCGGGGGCCTTGTAGTCGGAAAGGTTCACGGGCGTCGGCGCGGCGTCTTTCATGGGCGTTCTCCGGGGGACGGTCCGTCGAACCTAGGCGCGGGCGCGGGGGGCTTCAAGCCGGTGCCGGACGGCGCCGCCCGGACGCGCCCGACGTGACTGCGCCCGCTAAGGCCCTAGATCAGGGGAAAGGAGAAAGTGATGTCTGCACCCGAAACCAACGTCAAACGCCAGAAGCGCAACCACTGGCCGGCGCTTGCCGGCATTGCCGCGGCGCTCGGCTTCGCCGCGATCATCACGCTTGTATGGACCGCTGACGGCGCGGACGAGCTGGGCGTGCCCGACGAGACGCCGGTCGTCGATACCGGCCCCGAACCGACCTACTGATCCGACCTACTGCCGGGCCATTTCGCGTCAGGATCCGGATCGTCGATTACCCAGCGCGGTCCGGGCCCGCGTTTGCGTGCCACGTCGGCCGGGTTGTAGAGCTTGCACACGTCGAGCGACAGGCACCCGCAGCCGATGCACTGGTCGAGCCTGTCACGCAGCCGTTCGAGCGTGCGGATGCGCGCGTCGAGATCGCCCCGGAACCGCCGCGAGATCTTCTGCCAGTCGGCCCGCGTCGGCGCCCGCCCCTCGGGGAGTGCCTTCAGCTGCGCCCGGATCTCGGAAAGCGGGAAGCCCAGCTCCTGGGCGATCTTCACGAACGACAGCCTGCGGATGTCGGACCGGTCGAACCGGCGCTGGTTACCCGCGTTGCGGAAGGGCCGGATCAGCCCCTCGTCCTCGTAGAAGCGGATCGCCGAGACGGCGAGGCCGGTCCGGTCGGCGACCTCGCCGATGGAAAGTCCGTGGCGCATGTTGACCTCAAGTTAGGTTGAGGAATTAAGGTCGATTCGTCAGTGAAAATCCAGAGTGCGCTCTGGCGAATGGAAGGAGACCGAAATGGCAAGGCTTGAACATGTGAACTTCACCGCATCCGATCCGGATGCATTGGCGGACCTGATGTGCCGGCTCTTCGGCTGGCAGGTCCGCTGGTCCGGCGCGGCCTTGGGCGGCGGCCGGACGGTTCATGTCGGCGGCGAGGACGCCTACCTCGCGATCTACCGGCCGGCGGACGAGACGCACGCGGCGGGGGACAGCTACCACGCGCGCGGCGGGCTGAACCATATCGGCATCGTCGTCGACGATCTCGCGGCGACCGAGAAGAAGGTGAAGGCCGAGGGCTTCACGCCGCACAGCCACGCAGACTACGAGCCCGGCCAGCGCTTCTATTTCGACGGGCCGGACGGGGTCGAGTTCGAGGTGGTGGCCTACAACTGAGGAAGAAGCGCCAAGAACCCTGGTTGGCCCGGGCGACCAGCCCGGGCCGCGCCCGACCCTCCCGCAGGGAGGGCGCTTGTCAGCGGCAAGCCCTGATCAATCGTCCGGCGGGGCGTCACCATAAAGCGCCCGGCCCCAATCGTCCCGAACGCCCTCCCAGGGTCGGACGCGGCCCTAATCGCCCGGCTCAGCCCTCGGGCGCGTCCCACGCCGGCAGCTCCGCCTGCGCCTTCTTCGTCAGCCCCTTGCGGATCACGTCGTAGCCGACGCTCAGCCGGTGGCGCAGCTCACCCTCGTCCATTGCGCCCTCGGGAACATAGACCCACGAGGCGTGGAAATAGGGCGCCTTCTCGGCGCGGCCGAGGTCGATCAGGACGCGCGCCGTCTCGACGTCCGGGCACTTGACGCTGACCCCCTCGCGCATCGCGCCGATGCAGGCGAACATCTTGCCGCCGACCTTCCAGGCATCATGCCCGCCGCCCCAGGGGTCGGAGACTTCGGCCCCGGGGAAGGTGGCGCAGATGCGGTTGACGAGGGCGCGGGTCATGGCCCGAGCCTGCCACCCGATACCCTTCCGGGCAAGCGTCTTAGTTTGTCTGCCAGGCGGCGAGCTTTGTCTTGAGCCAGACCTGATCGTCGAGGGTGCAGGGCTCGTATTCGTCCGACCGGCTGGCCTGGTCGATCGGTCCCGGATAGTCGGGAAAGACCACGACATAGGCATCGGCTTCGGCATCGTGCCAGAGGGCGAGTACGATGGGCACGAGGTCCGCTCTGCCCGGGATCCGCCCGACCGAGAAGACCGCAACCCGGCGAAGGCGCTCGTCCTCGCCGACCGGCCCGTAGCCGGACCGGCAGAGCCGGATGTCGCGTCCGGGCGCATTCGCCGGTTCGCGCGCCAACAGGCGAAGCGAAGGATCGGGCGTCGGTTCGCCTTCGGCCACGAGACTTTCGGCGAAACGTTCCCCGTTCTCTTCGAGCCGCGCGCAGGACAGATCCGGTGTCGATGCCTCGCAGCTGACCGAGAAATAGACGAAGTCGCGCGCGGGCGTGCCGGCCGGTGCAGGCTCGGGGAGCCGGAGAGGAAAGCGCGACGGAACGATGAGAAACGGCCAGGAAGGCGCGATCCTCAGGCCGATGCGGTTGCCGGCGACGATGGCGCCCGCACCGGCGAGGATGAGCGCGAGGACGAGCCCGAGGCGGCGGTTCATTGGCTGGCCTCGATGCGGCCGCGCGCGACGCTCAGTGTTCCGGACAGGCCGAGCACCAGCGGCACGAGCAGAACGATGCCCCAGAGGCGCGCCTGGCCGGGCTGGGCCAGCGTGAGGGTGACGTCACCGCATTGACGGCTGACGAACAGAAGGGCGGCGGGGAGCAGGCAGATGACAAGAAGGACCGCCTCGCCCCAGGCAACCGGGCGGAACAGGCGGACAACCCGGATCAACGCTGGAAAGGCGAGAAGGATAAGTGCGGAAAGGCCCAAGTTATTCTCGCCGTAGGCCGAGCCGCCACGCTCGGGCAGATCGCAGATTTCCGGCTGGCTACCAAACATGTCCCAAAGCCCGCCGGTGGCGCTCTCGTAGCCGGCTCCGAGCCATGCGACGGCCAGCGAGGAGGAAATGAAGGCAAGAGACAAGGCGCGGGTCAGTGTGCGTCCAATCTGCGACGGGCTTCGGCAGGCAGAATGCTTCAGCCGGCCGTCTGCCGCCAGCCTTGAAGCCCCCTGCGCCCCGACATAGGTTGCGGCCGGCATTCACGAGGGACGCATGGCCGGCAACCGGAAACTGTTCGA
>JBNLCA010000365.1:0-9103 GCA_050303575.1 Paracoccaceae bacterium | reverse complement strand
GCGGGTTTTCGTCGAGTCGTCCGTGCAGGACGCCTTTCTGGAGAAGCTGGCCGCGCGAACGCAGGCCATGAAACTGGGCGACCCTCTGGACGATGACGTGACGCTCGGCCCGCTGGTCAGCGCCGCCCAGCATGAAAAGGTCCTGGGGTACGTGGCGGCCGGCAAGGATGAAGGCGCGCGTCTGGTCTGCGGCGGCGGGGTGCCCGCGGGCGACGGCTGGTTCGTCGAACCGA
This sequence comes from Paracoccaceae bacterium, assembly GCA_050303575.1. Taxonomy (GTDB): domain Bacteria; phylum Pseudomonadota; class Alphaproteobacteria; order Rhodobacterales; family Rhodobacteraceae; genus JBNLCA01. Next base: position 8,870 of record JBNLCA010000365.1, on the reverse strand, counting down.
CGGTCTTCGCCGATGTGACGGACGGGATGACGATCGCGCGCGAGGAAATCTTTGGCCCCGTGATGGCTGTCCTGTCGTTCGAGGACGAGGCCGAGGTCCTGGCCCGCGCCAACGCGACCGGCTTCGGCCTCGCCGCCGGCATCTTCACCCGCGACCTCGCCCGCGCGCACCGGATGGTGGCCGCGCTCGAGGCAGGGACCTGCTGGATCAACGCCTACAACCTGACTCCGGTCGAGATGCCCTTCGGCGGCACCAAGCTCTCGGGCGTCGGCCGCGAGAACGGCCGGGCGGCGGTCGAGCACTGGACCGAACCGAAGACGGTCTATGTCGGCATGGGGGGCGTCGATGCGCCCTGGTGAGGCGGGACCCGTGGCGGGGGCCTCCCGCCATTCGTCGATGCCTGCGGCATTTTCCTCATCGTTGGGCCCGGCGCGCAAGGCTGCGCCACGCGCGCGGCACTTCGTTCGGCGCGGCGCGCCGGTGGCCCGCGGCGGACATTTTCTGGGGAGGCGCTTGAGAAGTGGCGCGCTTCTCAAGGCGCCTTTCCGAGGGTGGGTCGAGTCGCGCCCGCGTCAAGGACAAGCCGCCTGCGGCGGGGGACTGCGCCCCTCCTTGACCCGGCCCCGACTCGCGGAGCGCGCGGGATGATCACGGTCTACGGACGCGCCACCTCGTCGAACGTGCAGGCGGTGATGTGGGGGATCGGCGAGCTTGGCCTAGCGCACGAGCGGCTGGATTATGGCCATGTGTTCGGCGGTCTGGACACGCCCGAGTTCCGGGCGATGAACCCCAACGGCCTGGTCCCGGTGATCCGCGACGGCGATCTTGTCCTTTGGGAAAGCTGCGCGATCCTGCGTTACCTCGCGGCGCGGTACGGAGACGGCTCCTTCTGGCCCGCGGACCCGGTGGCGCGGGCGCCCGTCGACATGTGGGCCGAGTGGGGGAAGACCGCGTTCTCGTCCGATTTCACCGGGCCGATCTTCTGGTCGCGCGTTCGGACCGCCGCGAAGGACCGCGACGTTGCGGCGCTCGCCACGGCGCTGGACCGGTTCGAGGCGCGGCTCGATGTGCTGGAAGCGCAGCTCATGCGGCATGCTCATGTTGCGGGGCCGGACTTCACGCTGGCCGACATCGTGGTCGGCCATGTGCTCTACCGCTGGTTCGACATCGACGTGCCGCGCCGCCCCCGGCCGGCGGCCCGAGCCTACTACGCGCGGTTGTCCGAACGGCCGGCCTTCGCCGAGCATGTCATGGTGCCCTACGACACCCTCAGGGCCGAGGGGGCATAGTGGAGGCGGACATCGTTATCGTCGGCGCCGGGTCAGGCGGCTCGGCCCTCGCCTACCGGTTGGCCGAGGCGGGAATCTCGGTCATCGTCATCGAACATGGCGGCACCGACGCCGGTCCCTTCATCCAGATGCCCGGCGCGCTGAGCTTTCCGATGAACATGGCGCGTTACGACTGGGGATTCTCGTCCGAGCCCGAGCCGCACCTTGGCGGCCGCCGGATGGCGGTGCCGCGCGGCAAGGTCATCGGGGGGTCTTCGTCGATCAACGGGATGGTCTATGTCCGCGGCCATGCGAAGGACTTCGATTACTGGGCCGAGGCGGGCGCGGCCGGCTGGGCGTTCGCCGACGTTCTTCCCTACTTCAAGCGGATGGAGAACTGGCACGGGACGGGCGAGCCGGAATGGCGCGGCCATGACGGACCTTTGCATGTCACCCTGGGCACCCGTGAGAACCCGCTCTTCCACGCCTTCGTCGAAGCCGGGCGTCAGGCCGGCTACGGCGTAACCGAAGATTACAACGGCCGCCGGCAGGAAGGCTTCGGCGCGATGGAGGCGACGATCTGGCGCGGGCGGCGCTGGTCGGCGGCGAACGCGTACCTTAGGCCGGCGCTGAAGCGGCAGAACTGTACGCTCGTCCGCGCGCTGGCGCGGCGGGTGGTGATCGAGGCGGGACGGGCGACTGGCGTCGAGGTCACACGCCATGGCGGAACACAGGTGATCCGGGCCCGGCGCGAGGTGGTGCTGGCGGCCTCGTCGATCAATACGCCTAAGCTTCTGATACTGTCGGGGATCGGGCCGGGGGAGGAGCTTCAGCGCCACGGGATCGAGGTCCTGGCCGACCGCAAGGGCGTGGGCGCGAACCTGCAGGATCACCTCGAGGTCTACGTCCAGTACGCGGCGAAGAAGCCGATCACGCTCTACCGGTACTGGAACCTTCTCGGCAAGGCCTGGGTCGGCGCGCGCTGGCTCTTCACCGGGACGGGGCCGGGCGCTTCGAACCAGTTCGAGAGTGCGGGCTTCATCCGCTCGGCGGCGGGGATCGATTACCCGGACATCCAGTTCCATTTCCTGCCCCTTGCCGTCCGCTACGACGGCAAGGCGGCGGTCAGGGGGCACGGATTCCAGGCGCATGTCGGCCCCATGCGGTCGAAGTCGCGCGGGACGGTCACATTGCGGTCACCCGACCCGGCCGAAGCGCCGGTCATCCGCTTCAACTACATGTCCCACCCCGACGACTGGACCGAGTTCCGCGCCGCCCTGAGGCTGACGCGCGAGATCTTCCGCCAGCCGGCGATGGAGGAGCATGTCGCGCGCGAGCTTTCGCCGGGCCCGGGCGCCGACACCGATGCGGGCCTTGATGCCTTCATCCGCGACCACGCCGAAAGCGCCTACCACCCCTGCGGCACCGCCCGGATGGGCCGGCGCGACGACCCGATGGCGGTGGTCGATCCAGAGGCACGGGTGATCGGTGTCGACGGCCTGCGCGTCGCCGACAGCTCGATCTTCCCGCGCATCACGAACGGCAACCTCAACGCGCCCTCGATCATGGTGGGCGAGAAGGCGGCCGACCATATCCTCGGCCGCCGCCTTGCGCCGGAAAATCTCGAACCTTGGCTGGCCCCGGACTGGCGCACGTCGCAGCGGTAGGGCCGCGAGACTTTTCGAGCAGTTCTGCAGGAACCTTTGAAGGTCTTTGGCGTGGCGCGGATTGATCCGTGTCAAGGCGAGCGCGCCGGCCGATTCCTAGGGTCGGGCCGAACAGAACAGGAAAGGACGCGCCATGGCCCATGTGCCGCACGAGCTGCATGAGGAGTTCCCCGAGCTTGCCGGGAAGATCACCGAGCTGAAGGGCTCGAACCCGCATTTCGCCAGGTTGATGGAGGAATACCACGAGGTGAACCGCGCGGTGCACCGGGCCGAGACCAATGTCGAGCCGGTCGAGGAACTGCACGAGGTCGAGATGCGCAAGAAGCGCTCGGCGCTGAAGGACGAGCTTTACAGGATGCTGACGGCCTAAGACGCGCCGGACGGACGGGACCCCACTGGCCTTTGAGCACGGCCCGCCCCATCCTAGCAAGGGGGCGGGCCGTCGGCGTTCCAGAGGTCAAGCCAGAGCCCGAGGCCGCGGGATGACAGGAGGGATCTCATGAGGGTTCTGTTGGTGGGAGCCGGTGGCGACATCGGGCAAGCCGTCTGCGAAGAACTGGCGCGCGCCACAATCTGATACGCGCGGGCCGATCTTCGGGCGACATTCTGGTCGACATGGCTGACCGAGCTTCGGTCGACCAGATGTACGCGCGTCTCGGCACGGTGGATGCGGTCGTCTCGACTGCAGGCGAAGTCCATTTCGGCCCGCTGGCCGATTTCAACGTCGAGACGTTCATGATGGGCCTGCGCCACAAGGTGATGGGGCAGGTGAACTTGGTTCTGGGTGGCCTGAACACCGTGACTGAGGGCGGGTCCTTCACCCTGACGAGTGGTGTTCTGGACCGCGACCCGATTCGCATGGGTACTGGCGCCGCCACCGCGAACGGCGCCTTGGGCGGATTCGTGGTGGGTGCTGCGATCGAGATGCCACGCGCACTTCGCATCAACGTCGTCAGCCCGGGGCTGCTGGAGGTTTCCGTCCCACGCTACGGCTCCTGGTTCCCGGGCCATGTTCCGGTGTCTTCACATCACGTTGGGCTTGCCTATGCCAAGAGCGTCGAGGGCGCCGTCACGGGGCAGATCATCGTCGTCAGATGAGCGGCCGTCAGACCGTGTCGAGGTAGAGCTCGACCTGCTCCTCGGGGGAGAGTTCGGCCATGTAGTGGATCTCCTGCCGCTTGGTCAGGACGTAGTTGCGCCTGAGCTCGGCATGGAGGATCGACGGCAGGATCGTGCCGGTCTCGAAGGCGTCGAGCGCGCGCTCCCAGGTGTCGGGAATCTGGGCGAGGTCGAGCGCGTAGGCATTTCCGGTGATCGGCGCCGGCGCGGTCAGGCCCTGATCCAGCCCGTGCAGCGCGGCGCCGAGGACGGTGGCGATCATCAGGTAGGGATTGGTGTCACCGCCGGCGACGCGGTGTTCGATCCGCCGGGCGCGCGGGCTGCCCGACGGGATGCGGATCGCCGCCGTGCGGTTCTCGTAGGCCCAGGCGATGCCGGTGGGCGCATGCCGCTCGGGCACCAGCCGGTCGTAGCTGTTGGCGTGCGGCGCGAAGATCAGTGTCGATTCCGGCAGCGCCGCGAGACACCCGGCGACGGCGTTCAGAAGTGCCGGCGAGCCGTTGTCGGTGCCGTCGTCGAAGATGTTCTCGCCCGCCGCGTTCAGGATCGAGAAATGCATGTGCATGCCGTTCCCGGAAAACTGCTCGTAGGGCTTCGCCATGAAGCTCGCCGCCATGCCGTGACTGCGGGCAAGGCCCTTGATGAGCAGCTTGAAGAGCCAGGCGTCGTCGGCCGCCTTCAGCGCGTCCGGCCCGTGCATGAGGTTGATCTCGAACTGGCCGGGCCCGGCCTCGGAGATCGCCGTGTCGGCCGAGATGTCCATCGCCTCGCAGGCGTCGTAGAGGTCGGTGAAGAACCGGTCGAACGCGTCGAGCGCCCTGAGCGCCAGCGTCTCGGCGCCTGACCGCCGCTTGCCCGACCGCGGCGAGGGCGGCACGCGCGGGGTCTTGCCCGAGTCGTCGATCAGGTAGAATTCCAGTTCGGTCGCGACGACCGGCGTCAGCCCCTTCTCGCGGTACTTGCGCACCACGGCGTCGAGCGCGTGGCGGGGATCGCCCTCGTAGGGACGCCCGTCCTCGTGGAACATCCAGATCGGCAGAAGTGCGGTCGGCGCCTCGAGCCAGGGCATCGGCAGAAAGCCCCGTTCGGTCGGCAGAAGGATCCCGTCGCGGTCGCCGCGCTCGAAGACCAGCGGGCTGTCGTCGATATCCTCGCCCCAGATGTCGAGGTTCATGACCGAGAAGGGAAAGCGCGTTCCCTCGGCCACCGCCTTGTCGGCGAAGCGGGCCGGGATACGCTTGCCGCGGGCCTGGCCGTTGAGGTCGGCCGCGGCGACGCGGATGGTCTTTACGTCGGGATGGGCGTGGAGCCAGTCTTTCACGATGTCACCGGATGAGCTGCGGTCTGACCCGCAGTCTTGTGCGTCTGTTGGCCGGCATGTGGCGATTGAGCCGGCGGTTGATCAGCCCGAAGATCCCGATGACGGTCAGCGTCAGGAGGATGAAGTAGAAGGCCACGATCGGGTACGGGACGAACGGGTTGAAGGTCTTGTCGGCGAAGTAGTTCGCGTAATAGAGCGCGTCGCCCTTCTGCTGGAACGCCGGGAACGACGAGAAGAAGACCAGCGTCGTGGCGTGGAAGAGGAAGATCGCCTCGTTGGTATAAGCCGGCCAGGCAAGTCGCAGCATCGTGGGGAAGGTCACCCGGCGGAACTTGGACCATCCGGTCATGCCGTAGGCGTCGGCAGCTTCGATGTCACCTTTGGGGACCGAGCGCAATGCCCCGTAGAAGATCTCGCCCGCGTAGGCCGAGGTGTTGAGGAAGAGCACGAGGAGGGCGCCCGCCCACGCCTTCGTCGTCCAGGCGGTCTCGACCGTGATGCCCAGCACGTTGATGCCGGATTTCGGAAGAAGGACGAGGATCTGGTAGAAGATGAAGAACTGGATGAAGAGCGGCGAGCCCCGGAAGACAAAGACGATCCAGCCAGCGGGCTTCCTCACGAACGGATTGCGCGCCGATTTCCCCAGCGCCAGCGCGACGGAAAGGAAGAAGCCCATCGCCAGCGCCAGCGTGCCGAAATAGACGTTCCAGATCATCCCCGAGCCGATCAGCGTGAACTGCTGGCAGAGGTCGAACCCTTCACGCGGCAAGAGCCGCTCGCCGATCCCGATCGAGCGCAGGGCGTAGGCCTGGATGGTTTCCAGACAGCTCACGCCCCGGCCCTCCGCATCTCCTCACCGGCCGCCGTCGCCTGCCCGTGCGACAGGCGCCGGGTAATGCGCGCGAGCACGATCTCGGAGAGCTTGGTGAAGCACAGGTAGAAGACCAGAAGGCCGAGGAAGTACCAAAGCCGCCAGTCCGGGTGCGGATAGTCGTAGGCCTGTGTCTTCGACCCGCCCAGCTCGCGCGCCCAGAAGACGATGTCCTGGATGCCGAGGAGGAACAGCAAGGGCGTCGCCTTGATCAGAATCATCCAAAGGTTCGACAGGCCCGGCAGCGCATAGACCCACATCTGCGGAACGAGCACCCGCCAGAAGCTCTGGCGCGGGGTCATCCCGTAGGCCTCGGCGGTTTCCAGCTGCGCGTAGGGTACGGCCCGCATCGCGCCGTAGAGCACGTTCGCCGCGAAGGCGCCGAAGACGATGGCGAAGGTCAGGACCGCGAGCGACGCGTTATAGAGCTGGTGCACGACCTGCGGCGCCGACGAGGAGGGGATCTTGGCGTCGGCGCAGACCCGGAACTCGTTGCCGTTCCACACCGGGTCGGTCCAGTCCGGGCAGCGGACGACGTGCACCGAATATTCGATCACCTGGTCGAGGGCGATCACGAAGAACATGAAATAGACGATGTCGGGAACGCCGCGTACCATCGCCGTGTAGGTCTTGCCCACAAGGCTCAGCGGCAGGAAGCGCGAGCGGGCGGCGGTCGCACCGGCGAAGCCGAAGGCCAGAGCGGCGGGCGCGGTGACCGCAAGCAACAGGAGCACCGTCCCGAACGATCCGTAGAAGGCGAGATGCTTGCCCGTTGTCAGGTAGCAGGCGAGCCAGGTCAGGCCCTCGAGCGTCTTGGGATCGGTGCAGAAGTCGAACATCGCTCAGACCTCCAGCCGGGCCAGCAGCCGGTCGGCGACGGTGGCCGGTTCTTCCAGCTGCGGCAGATGGCCGGGCCCCGGCATCGGATCGAGCGTCACGCCGATACGCCTGGCCAGCTCTTTGCCGCGGTCGAGCGGGATCCAGGGATCGTCCTCGCCCCAGATTACCGAAACCGGGCAGCGGACGTCTTGGAACATCGGCTCGACCTCGGCGGTGAACTTCTCGTCCGCCAGCTCGAACTGATCGTAAAAGGCGGACTGCCCGGCCTCGTCCAGCCAGGGCTCCATCAGTGCAGCGATGTCGTCCTCAGGCAAGGGGCGGACCAGCGCGCCGCCGATATAGGCACGGACGATGCCGCGATGGATGTGCGATGGCACGCCCCGGAAGGCGTTCACGTGACGGCCGACATGATCGAAGAAGCCCGACCCCCAGGGGCGCATTGCGACCACGTTCATCAGGACCCACGACGCATAGTTGCGGGCATGCAGCAGATGGGCGCGCAACGTGACCGCACCGCCGAAATCATGCGCGACGACATGCGGACGGTCGAGGCCCCAGGCGTCCAGCATCTCGCCGAAGACTTCGCCCTGGACGTCGAGCGAAGCGGGCCTCGGGCCTCCCATCTGCGAGCGGCCGAAGCCCGGCATGTCGTACCAGTGGACCCGGAACCGTTCCGCCAGCGCCGGAATGACCCGGTGCCAGACATAGGACGACCACGGCCAGCCGTGCGCCAGGACGAGGACCGGCCCGTCGCCCGTGCGACCCGCCGCCACCTGTCCGGCCGAAGTCCGGTAGCTTTCGGTGAGTGACCACATCGCAGAGGCCGGACAGGCGGGACGCACCCGCCTGTCCGATCGCGAAACTTCAGAAGACTGCGGCTTCGTCGCCGAACCACTTCTTGATCATCGCGTTCAGCGTGCCGTCATCCTTCATCGACTGGATCGCGGCGTTGAACTTTTCCTTCAGTTCGGTGTCGCTCTCGCGCAGGCCCATGCCGACGCCGCCGCCAAGCTGGACGTCCTCGCCGGCCCAGCTGAGCTCGCCGCCCGACTCCGCCACGATCGGCGCCAGGTAATCCTTGTCGGCGAAAACCGCGTCGGCCTCGCCGTTGCGGACGGCGGCGACGGTTTCCTCGGGCGTCGCGAACTCGAGCAGCGTAGCGCCGGTCTCGGCCACGTGAGCCGCCTGGATCGTCGCCGTCTGCGCGGCGATCACGCCGCCCATCACGTCGGCATCGGCCGACAGCGCCGCATAGGCCGAAGCCGCCGGCGGGATGTAGTTCTGGGTGAAGTCGATCACCTCTTCACGCTCGTCGGTGATCGACATGCCGGCGATGATCGTGTCGTAGTTGCCCGACTGCAGGTTCGGGATGATCGAATCCCAGTCGTTCTGCACCCACTCGCAGGTCATCTCGGCGCGCTTGCACAGCTCGTCGCCCAGCTCGCGCTCGAACCCGTCGATCTCGCCCGCGTCGTTGATGAAGTTGTACGGAGGGTAGGCGCCCTCGGTGCCCATCCGCACGGTCTGGGCCATCGACATGCCGGCGGTCAGCGCCAGGGCGGCGGCGGTAAGGATCAGTTTTTTCATTTTCGTTCTCCCTGTCAGGATTGGTAAAAGGTCAGATCGCATTGGGCGATGATATCGCCTTGGTTGAAGCCGAGCCACTGCTCCTGCAGCGCGGCGATGCGCCCCTCGGCCGAAAGCTCGGCGAGAAGCGCGTTGAGCCGGAAGCGCAGGCCCTGCGCCCGTTCGTTCACGGCGAAGGCGGCGCCTGTCGGCGGCAC
>JBNLCA010000364.1:0-3951 GCA_050303575.1 Paracoccaceae bacterium | reverse complement strand
ACGGCCCGTCTGCTCGCCTTCGCGGCGGCGCTTGGCGCTTCTGCGGCACATGCGCAGGCCGATCCGGCGGAATATCTGGCAAACGTGATCCGCGACAATGGCTGCCTGATGACCGAGGCCGAGGCGGAGGAGAAACTTCCAACGCTCGGCTTCAATCGCGAGCAGGTGAGCAGAATCGTCGCTCGCTGGCTCGAGAGCGCCTATGCCCGACGTGACGGCGATACGCTCGTTCTCCTGTCGGAACATTGCCGCTAAGGCGCGGCCGGCGTCATTCTCGTGGCAGCGGTTGCGCGCGCCCGTAAAGTAAGCCTTTCCAACACGTTAGGCGCTCCCGCGCGGCGATTTCCGCCCCTGCTATCCGATAACGGGGCGGCAAACATTGGATAACGCCCGCCTTTGGCATAGCTCTAGGATCGCGGGAAAGGGCCGATTCCGGTCGCCGCATTGAACGATCCGCCCATCCCGGGCGACGAAGGAGTGACAGATGATCCGCACGCTTGGCCTTGCCGCCCTTGTGTCCGTCGCTGCCCTGCCGGTCTTCGCGCAGGCAACCGACGCCCAGAAGGCGGCCATCGCAACCGCGATCGAGGCGAACGGCTGCAAGGTCACCGCGGCCAACAACGCCGCAATCCTCGCGGCCGCCGGCCTGACCGAGGCCGATGCCGCGACGGTGGTTCAGGCCTTGATCGACGCCGGCACGGCCTCGATCGAGAACGGCGAGCTGGTGCTCAAGTCGGCCAACTGCCCGTAACGGCGGATCGCCGAAAGAGCGGAGCAATATCAGGGGCTTGGGCCGCTGATATTGAATAACGGGCGCGCGCCCGCGTATCTGGGGGCGTGCTGGAGGGCCAAGAAAGGCCCCGAAATGAGGGACTGGCGGGTGAAGACCCGTCGCTGAGGAGTGAGAGCAATGAAACGCACCATCGCCCTGTCCGCGATCGTCGCCGCCCTGGCGATGCCGGCCCTGGCGCAGTCGGCCGCCGACAAGGCTGCGGTGATCCGGGCGATCGCCTCGGCCGGGTGCCGCGTGAACGCCGGCAACAATGCCCAGGTCCTGGCCGCCGCCGGCATCGGCGAAGATCGCGCCGCTGCCGTGGTCCAGGCCCTCCTGAACTCGGGCGAGGCCGTCTCGATGGGCGGCGATCTGGTGCTGAAGACCGGACCCTGCCGCTAGGAATGGCGATCACCATCTATCTCTGGACGCTTCTGACTGGCGCCGCCTGCGGCCTCGGCGCTGCCTATTTCGCGCGCGGTCGCAACCGTCTTGTCATGGCAGCGGTCATCGGGGCGATAATTGCTGTCGTGATGGGCTTCCTGCGCGGCCTCGTCTGAGCTAAGACGGCACCGCGCGCCCGCCAAGGGCCCGGCAGGCCAGACAGACAGGATCAGCGAGCCGATGCTACGACGCCTCCATCCCGACCAGCCCGAAAGCTTCGCCTTCACGCCCGCCAACCAGGCCTGGGCCGAGGCGCAGATGACCAAGTACCCCGAGGGACGGCAGGCATCGGCGATCATCCCGCTCCTGTGGCGCGCGCAGGAGCAGGAGGGCTGGCTCAGCCGTCCCGCCATCGAACATGTCGCCGACATGCTTGGCATGGCCTACATCCGGGCGCTCGAGGTCGCGACCTTCTACTTCATGTTCCAGCTCGCCCCGGTCGGGACGGTCGCCCATGTTCAGATCTGCGGCACCACGTCCTGCATGATCTGCGGCGCCGAGGACCTGATTGGCGTCTGCAAGGAAAAGATCGCGCCCAAGGCGCACCAGCTCTCGGCCGACGGCAGGTTCAGCTGGGAAGAGGTCGAGTGCCTCGGCGCCTGCGCCAACGCGCCGATGGCGCAGATCGGCAAGGATTACTACGAGGACCTGACCGCCGAGCGGCTGGGCGAGATCCTCGACGAGCTCGCCGCCGGCAAGGTGCCGGTGCCCGGGCCGCAGAACGGCCGCTACGCAGCCGAGCCGCTGAAGGGCCTGACCAGCCTCAAGGACCACTTCGCCGGCCGTCCCAAGCACAATGCCTCGGTCGCGCTGGCGGTCGGGCTGGGCGACACGGTCAAGCGCATCGACGGTACAGAGGTGCCGGTCACGGCCCCGTGGCTGGGCGGCGCGCCGGCCAGAGGCAAGGCGAAGGCCGAGGCGAAACCGGCCGAAGCTAAACCGGCCGAGGGCAAGCCCGCCGACGAGACCGGGGTGACCGTGCAGGAGGCGCGCGAGACCTCGAAAGGCGCGCCAGCCTCGTCGAAGGAATCGGCCTCGTCGAAGGAATCGGCCTCGTCGAAGGAACCGGCATCGAAAGGTCAGGCCGACCTCTTTTCCGCGCCAACGGACGCAGACAGGCCCGCCGCCATGGCCGAGGCGCGCGGCGGCAAGGCGGATGACCTGAAACTGATCAAGGGCGTCGGGCCGAAGCTCGAGAAGCTCCTGAACTCGATGGGCTTTTTCCATTTCGACCAGGTCGCTGCTTGGACCGAAAAGGAACTGGCCTGGGTCGATGCCAATCTCGAAGGGTTCAAGGGCCGCGCCAGCCGTGACGAATGGGTCGCGCAGGCGAAGATCCTTGCCGCCGGCGGCGAGACCGAGTTTTCGAAGAAGTCGAAAGAGTGAGGTGAGTGCGGGCAGGCGCCCGATGGGTCCGGACCACGTTCTTAACGGGAGACCGAGATGACCAAGGCTGAACACGACAAGTGCATCCTGCAGACCTGGGGCGGAGCGGCGGCGTTCGGCGTCGTCCTGGCGATCCTGCTGATGATCTTCGGGGTCGGGTTCTTCCGATCCGTCTTCGTCGGTGTGCTGGCCTTCGTCGTGCTCGGCGCCATCCTCAGCGCCATCCGCTGCGAGACGGCGCACCATAAGACCGACCTCGACGCCTATTCCGACGCACGGCCCGAACCCAGGCCCGCGGCGCCGACGCCCACGCCGGTCGTGCCGGCGGGCGACGCCGCGGTGGCCGCCACGCCCGAACCTGAATCCGCGCCCGAGCCGGAACCGGACCCTGAACCCGCGCCCGAACCGGACCCGGTCCCGATGCCCGAACCTCCGGCGCCGACACCGCTCATGGAGACGGCGCCCGGCACGCGGCCAGCCGCGCTCGACGCGGCGCGCGAGGGCGGCGCGGACGACCTGAAGAAGATCAAGGGCGTCGGGCCGAAGCTCGAAAAGCTCCTTAACTCCATGGGCTTTTACCACTTCGACCAGATCGCCGCCTGGACCGCCGACGAGATCTCCTGGGTCGATGACAACCTCGAGGGCTTCAAGGGCCGCGTCAGCCGCGACGGCTGGGTCGAGCAGGCGAAGCTGCTTGCCGGTGGCGACGAGACCGAGTTTTCCAAGAAGGCCGACAAGGGGGACGTCTACTGATGGACGACCGCGACCGCGCGCTTGCCAGGAGATCCCGGACCGTCGCCCTCGTCATGGCGGCGGCGATGGTGCTCTGGCTCGGCGCGCAGGTCCTCGGCGCGCGGCTCGGCCTGCCGCCGGCGCTTGCCTTCGTCTTCGATGCCGTGGCTCTGGTGGCCTTCGGCTGGGCGCTTTATGTGACGTTTCAGATCTGGCAGGCACGCCGGAACGGGTAGGACGACAATGCTGAAAGACCAGGACCGCATCTTCACCAACATCTACGGCATGCACGACCGCAGCCTGAAGGGCGCGATCGCGCGCGGCCACTGGGACGGGACAGCCGCGATCATCGCCAAGGGCCGCGACTGGATCGTCGAGGAGATGAAGGCCTCCGGCCTGCGCGGCCGCGGCGGCGCCGGTTTCCCGACCGGCCTGAAATGGTCCTTCATGCCCAAGCAGCCCGACGGACGCCCGCATTACCTCGTCGTCAATGCCGACGAGTCGGAGCCCGGCACCTGCAAGGACCGCGAGATCATGCGGCATGATCCGCATACGCTGATCGAGGGCTGCCTGATCGCCTCGTTCGCGATGCAGGCCAATGCCTGCTACATCTACCT
>JBNLCA010000363.1:0-2096 GCA_050303575.1 Paracoccaceae bacterium | reverse complement strand
GAGCATCTTGCGCGCCTCGGTGGCGGCTTCCTCGACCGACTTGGTCACCCGGACGCCGCCCTTGTCGCCGGCGTCGGCCTCCTTGAACTTGCCCTTGCCGCGGCCGCCGGCGTGGATCTGCGCCTTGACCACCCACAGCGGCCCGTCGATCTGGCCGGCGGCTGTCTTGGCGTCCTCGGCGCGCAAGACGGCGCGGCCGTCAGACACCGGGGCACCGTAGCTGCGCAACAGGGCCTTGGCCTGGTATTCGTGGATGTTCATCTCGGGCCGCTCCTCGTCTTCCGAAGTCGGGCCGCTCATGGCATGGAAAAGGTGCGGTGAAAATGAATTGAAACCCGTTAGCGCCGGCAGATGGAAAAAATCTGCGATTTGTGATCACACCCCGCAAAAGTGTGATCACAAACCTGCGGAAGAGGGCGACTCAGGCGGCCTGATCCTCAGTTCAGGAGCACCATGAAGAGGCCGGCTTGCCCCGACATCATCGCCTCGAACCGCCGGAGCGCGGCGCCGTCCATGACCGGACCGCGTTCGATATAGGGCAGGAAGGTGCGGCCCTGGATCATGCCGATGACGTCGAGTTCGGGCGGGTTTTCCATGAAGGCCCTGAGGTTGACGCCGTGTTCGAAGTCCATCCGCCAGTGCCGGATCAGGCGCCGGCCTTCCAGCACCTCCTCGGCCTCGGACAGGACCTCGCCCCAGACCTCGGCCGTCTGCGGCGGGAAGGTCAGCGGCAGCGCGGTGGTCTGCGCCGCGTTCGGGATCCACTCGGCAGCGTTGTCGGTCTCGGCCGCGACGCGGGCCCAGAAGGTCCGGTTGTCGCGGATCATGGCGAGGAAGTGGGCATGCGCGGCGCGGGAATGGTCCGGGTCGGGCTGCGTTTCGATGGCACCGATGAGCGCGGTGACCATGTCAACGCCGTCGGTGAAGAAGCCCTTGCCGGGAACCGTACCGAACGCGGCCAGGGCCTCGGTGTCGGCGAGGACGGCGCCGATCCGCTCGGTCGGATGGAGCGCGACCACGACCTCGGCGAAGCCCGAGAGAAGGTGCGCGTAGGCCGAGAGCCAGGCGGCGTCGGCGGTGTCGAAGCGGACGGTCACGTCAGGCAGAGCGCCGCCCTGGAACCGTTGCAGCGAGCCCAGCGCCTCGGCCACGCCCTCGCCCGGCTCGCGGGTGCCGTTCGCATTGATGTCGAGCCACAGGTTGCCGGTGTCGATCTTGGTGCCGAAGTCATCGGCGTCGCCGATCGTGTCGAGTATCTCGATGGCACGGGCAAGATCCCCCGTCGCGTCGGCGAAGAGCGTCTCGAACGCGGCAGGGTCGAGCGGCTGGGGCGTGGGGTTCTCGGGGATCGGCAGCCGCAGGAACGGGATTCCGGTCATCATCACCAGCGTCTGATCGATGCCGTAGGCGTAGCGCAGTTGCAGCGCCCGTTCGGCGGCACCGAGGAAATAGAGCCCGCCGAGGACGAAGCGCTGGTCCGGTGCAAGGTCGCCGGCGGCCTCGAGCTCGGCGATGGCCGGACGGATGCCGATCTCGCCGATGCGCTGAGAGAGCTGGTCGCCTTCTTGGGCGAAGGCGGGGACGGCGGCAAGGCAAAGGGCGGCGGCGATACGGAATGTCATGGAGTCCTCCTGGTTGCGGCGAGTCTTGAACGATGTTCATTCGCGGGCAATGGAGGAAATCCTGACCCGGAACAGACGGTCGACATGATAATGGCCCGGGCTGGTCGCCCGGGCCATCCTGCGTTCACGGTCTGAAGCCCCTCAAAGGTCGATCTTGAACCGGGCGAAGCCGTCCGGGCCGTCGCCGGCGGGCTCGATCGTCACGCCCTTGACGTCGGCCAGGTACTCCACCGCCTTCGGGCCGGTGTCGAACAGCACCGTCGTTCCCGGCAGCGCGGCGAACTTCCAGTTGGCGTCGGCCGACGGGTTGATGGTGCCCTGATCGACGATGTAGCGGACGATCACGTCGCGGTTGGTGTCCGGCGCCTCGAAGATGATGGTCGAGCCGTCGGCGCCCGGGAACGTGCCACCGCCCGAGGCGCGATAGTTGTTCGTCGCCACGACGAACTCGGCCGCGGGGTCGAGCGGCTCGCC
>JBNLCA010000362.1:0-2392 GCA_050303575.1 Paracoccaceae bacterium | reverse complement strand
GTCTCGCCTCGGCGGTCCGGCGCGGCGACGGGACCGCCTCTCGGCGGGCGGCGACGAGACTGGCCGCCAGCCTTCCGCTCGACCGCCTGCCGAAGCTGGAGGCGCTTCTGGCTCCCCTCGACCGGCATCTCTTCGGCCGAGAGCCGTCGCCGGCACCGCCGCTTCGTCCCCTCGCCCGCCGGATTCTCGCGCTGGGGAGGTAGCGCCCGTCAGCCGGAGTTCGCCTCGGCCTGATATCGTTCGGATGAGGCCTCGCCCTGCCCGACCAGCGGCAGGCAGATTTCGAACTCGGTGCCCTCGCCCGGCACGCTTTCGGCGCGCAGGTCGCCGCGGGCACGGGTGACGAGGCGACGGCTGATGGACAGGCCGAGCCCCGTCCCCGCCCCGCGCTTGGTGGTGAAGAACGGATCGAAGACGCGCGCCAGGACGTCGGGCGCCATGCCCGATCCGGTATCGCGCACCGTGATGCGGACATCCTGCCCTTCGCGCCGGCTGGAGATGGCCAGATCGCCGCCGCCCGGCATCGCCTGCACCGCGTTGGTGATCAGGTTCACCAGCACCTGCCTGAGCTCGCTTTCGTTCATCGCCACCTCGCCGCCGGCCGCAAGGTCGAGCGTGAGCCTGACATCGGACCGCGCAAGAAGATGCTGCACCAGGGGGAGCGTGTCGCGGATCATCGCGTCGGGATCGTGGCCCGACCCGTCTTCGGCGAACTCCTCGGGCCGCGCGAACTGCAGAAGCTTGCTGACCAGGACGTGGATCGCCTGGACCTGCTCGTGGATGAGCCTGAGCTCGGTTTTCAACCCCTGCGCCTTCGGCCCGAGGTCGGCCTCGATCACATCGAGATTGCCCTGGATGACGGCGAGCGGGTTGTTGATCTCGTGCGCGACGCCGGCGGTGATCTCGCCGATGGCGGCGAGCTTTTCCGACACGATCAGCTGCCGCGTCGTGACGTCGAGCTGGCGGTTCGCCTCCTCGAGGTCCTGCGTGCGTTCGGCCACGCGCGACTCGAGCTGGTTCGCCCAGTCGCGCAGGCTGCGGTCGCGTTCCTGGAGCTGGTCGAGGAGGCTGTCCAGATGCTGCGCGACGCGCGCGATCTCGTCGTCGGCCACGTTCAGGCGCGACCGCGCGCCAAGATCGCCGCCCTCGACCGCGCCGATGGTGGCGTTCATCCGTTCGAGCGGCGCGAAGATGTCGCGCGCGAAACGGAGGAGGACCGGGACCGCCAGAAGCAGCATCGCGATGAAGCCGAGGCCGATCTGCCGGACCGTGCGCCAGCGCGCCTCGGCAAAGGGCGCTTCGAGGAAGCCGACATAGAGCATGCCGACGCGGTTGCCGAAACTGTCGATGATCGGCTCGTAGGCCGAGACGTACCAGTCGTTCACGACGAAGGCGCGGTCGAGCCAGACCGTCCCGTCACCGAGCACCCGCGAGCGGACCGCCGCCGAGACGCGGGTTCCGAGCGCGCGGACATCCTCGAAAAGCCGCACGTTGGTCGAGACGCGTACGTCATCCAGGAACAGGGTTGCGGTGCCGCGGCTGCCCTCGGTCAGGCTGGCGGCCGGATAGACGAGGTCGTTGATCTCGTCGATGAAGGCGAGGTTGCGGTTGAGGAGTAGCCCGCCGACCAGTGCGCCGCCGGGAGCGGGCGCGGCGGCGTGGACGATCATGCCCCGCCCCTCGTCCGTGCGGTCGGTCGGGACTGCGGCCGGAGTGTCGACCAGGTCGATGCGCGCACGCTCGGCCAGCGCCGATCCGAAGACCGAGAGGTCGGCCGGCGCGAAGATGTCGATTGCCGTCTCGCGGCGGCCTTCCAGGGCGGCCGCGGCGACCGGCCAGTCGGCAAGGCCTTCCCCCCGCGTTACCGGCGGCGAGGAGACGACGACCTGCCCTTCCCCGTCGAGCGCATAGAGGAAGTCGAGCCCCAACCGCTCACGCTCGTCCGCAAGGAAGGCGACGAGCGCCTCGGGATCGGCCCCGGCCTGGACCTGCGCGTAGGCGGCTGACTGGCCGAGGGCCGCGATGGCGGTGCCGCGGCTTTCCAGTAGCCCCTTCAGATGCTGGTGCGCGATGGTCAGCTCGCCGTTCACCTTGGCGATCAACGCCTCGTCGAAGCGGTGCGACCAGTTCATCACCGTGGCGCCGAGAAGGAGCGGCAGGATGAAAAGGAGCGGCAGGAGGGCGATCAGGAGAAGCCGGGCGCGGACGGTGCGATGGAACGACAGGGGACGCGCGGGTTCAGACATTCCAGGCGGCGCATTTGCGGTCGATCGTCTTGCGCGAGATGCCGAGCCGCCGAGCCGCCTCGGCCCGGTTGCCGCCCGACGCCTCGAGCACGGCGAGGATATGGCGGCGCTCCATCACGTGCAGCGACTCGACGGCCTCTTCGGCC
>JBNLCA010000361.1:0-5307 GCA_050303575.1 Paracoccaceae bacterium | reverse complement strand
GGTGCGAAAAGTTCAATGATTTTAAGTATATATGGCGGAGAGGGTGGGATTCGAACCCACGGTAGGCTTGCACCTACAACGGTTTTCGAGACCGCCCCGATCGACCACTCCGGCACCTCTCCGCGCTTGGGGGTCGTGGGGGCGCCGTGTAGCGGGTCGCGGCGGGGTCTGCAACTGCTTTTCGCGGGCGATTGTCAGCCCACCGGGAGCTTTGCCTTGGAATCGCCGGACCGGGGGCCTAAGTTGCGCCGTGCCACCCCCCGGAGACCTGTCCCGCGTGAAAACTCTCGCCCTTGCCGTTGCCTTTACCGTCGCCGCGTCCGTGGTGCAGGCCGCTCCTTTCGACCGGGTGCGCCCGGTCTACGATGTCCTTGGCATGCCGGACCTGGTCGAGATCCTGCGCGACGAGGGGATCGAATATTCAACCGGCTTGCAGGACAGCATCTTCCCCGGTCGCGGCTCCGACGTTTGGCCGGGTGAGGTCGAGACGATCTACCGCGCAGAGCGGATGGAGGAGACGCTCCTCGAGAGCCTCGATGAGCAGCTCGACGACGCGGACGTCACGGGAATCACGGAATTTTTCGATAGCGAGCTGGGCCAGCGGGTCGTCACGCTGGAACTCTCGGCGCGGCGCGCGATGCTCGAGGAGGCGGTGCTCGAGGCGGCCGGCCAGTCCTGGCCGGGGCTCGAGGACCGCGATCCCGCACGCTGGCGGCTGGTCGAGGAGTTCGTCGAGACCAACGACCTCATCGAGTCGAACGTCGCGGGGGCGATGACCTCGCAATATGCGTTCCTGCGCGGCATGGTCGACGGCAACGCGTTCCCGAACCCGATGACCGAGCAGGACATCCTCACCGACGTCTGGGGGCAGGAGCCTGAAATCCGCGCCGAAACAACGGATTGGGTCTTTTCCTTCATTACGATGGCCTACCAGCCGCTGAGCGACGAGGAGCTGGGCGCATATCTCGACTTCTCGCGCACCCCGGCCGGCAAGGCGATGAACGCGGCGCTTTTCACCGCCTTCAACGACCTTTACGCCGATATCATGCGCGATCTCGGGCTTGCCGCGGCGCCCCTGGTGGCCGGACGCGACATCTGAGGCGCCCGAAAGGGGCCCCTTGAGGGTTCTTGACTCCTCACAACTTCTCGGAGATAAGCCCGCATCTCCGCGGAGCGTGGGCTCTCGCGGCCAATATCAATGACGCCCCGCGAGGGCGCGCAGTCCGAGGCACAAACGCCGGGAAGCCGGGGCCAAAGGGCGCGGGAACACGAGGAAGACCCATGTTTGCGGTTATGAAGACCGGCGGCAAGCAGTACCGCGTTCGGGAGGGCGACGTGCTGCAGGTGGAGAAGCTGGCGGCCGACGTCGGCGAGAAGGTCCAGTTCAACGAAGTGCTGATGCTGGGCGGCCAGAAGCCCATTCTCGGCATTCCGCTCGTCGATGGCGCGGCCGTGCAGGCCGAGGTCCTGGATCAGCTCCGCGGCGAGAAGGTGATCAGCTTTCACAAACGCCGCCGCAAGCACGGATCGCAGCGCACCCGCGGCCACCGTCAGTACCTGACGGTCGTCAAGGTGCTGGAAATCCTCGCCGAGGGTGCGGCGGCGTCGGGTGTGAAGGTCGCTGTCGGCGCGGGCTCGATCCCGCTGGCCGAGAAGAAGGCCGCCAAGGAAGCCGCGAAAGAGGCCGACAAGAAGGCCGCGAAGGCGGCCAAGTCCGCCTCGAAGGCGAAGTCGGCGGCCAAGAAGACCGGGGCCAAGGCCGAGGCGAAGGCCGAGCCGAAGAAGGCCGCGCCGAAGCCCGAGGCCAAGAAGGCGGCGCCCAAGCCCGAGGCCAAGGCCGAAACCAAGAAGGCCGCGCCGAAGAAGGCCGCTGCCGCCAAGGTCGAGGCGGATGATCTGAAGCAGCTTTCGGGTGTCGGCCCGGCGCTGGAGAAGAAACTGAACGAGGCGGGCATCACGTCCTTCGCGCAGATCGCGAAATGGACGAAGAAGGACATCGCCGAGTTCGACGAGAAACTGTCGTTCAAGGGCCGGATCGAGCGTGAAGGCTGGGTCGCCCAGGCCAAGGATCTGGCGAAAGCCAAGAAGTAAGGAGCCGAAGAGATGGCACACAAGAAAGCAGGCGGTTCGTCCCGCAACGGTCGCGACAGCGCCGGCCGTCGTCTCGGCGTGAAGCTCTATGGCGGCCAGGCGGTCGCTCCGGGCAACATCATCATCCGCCAGCGCGGCACCCAGTGGTGGCCGGGCACCGGCGTCGGCATGGGCCGTGATCACACGATCTACGCCGTGGCCGAGGGCAAGGTGACCTTCCACAAGGGTCTGAAGGGTCGCACCTTCGTATCGGTCCTCCCGGCGGTGGAGGCCGCAGAGTAAGCCGAAAAACCCAAGCGAATTCAAAGGGGGATCGGCTGAAAGGCCGGTCCCCCTTCCCGTTTCGGGGTTTCGGGAGGCCGGCGCCAGACCCCCGCAAAGGCAGCAGGAGACGCACTATGCCTGTCCGCGGAAGACCTGACCTGACCCGTCCCCCGCGCAGCCCGCGCCGGGCGTTCGGAAATCGCTCGATGTTCACACCTGCGTCATTTCTTTGCCGTCTTCGCCCGCGAATGTTGGCTGCGGAGGCAGCGCCTGGGGGGACCAGGTTGCACGGCAGCGATGTGGTAACCATTTCCCACTACGGGGATGGCGAAGTTGTGGTTTGGGGGCACGGCCCCCGCGTGTTTGCCGGAGGAGGGCTGGCATGAAACAGGGTTCCATGGGCACGGCCTTGCCCGTCATCCCGGCAGATCGCTTCGTCTTGCGCCCGCTCAGGGCGTCCGATGCCGGCCTGATCCAGCTCTATGCCGCCGACCGCCGCGTCGCTGACATGACGACGATGATCCCGCATCCCTATCCGCCGGGTGCCGGCGCCGGTTTTGTCGAGCGCACGCTCGAGGACGGCGAGAACCGCGCGGTCTGGGCGCTGGACGCTTCGGCGCACGGCTCGTCCGAACTTCTGGGTATCGTGTCGCTGACCAAGCTTGGCCGCGACCAGGCCGAGATCAAGTACTGGGTCGCCCCGGCCTTGTGGAACGCCGGCTACGCGTCCGAGGCGGTCGGTGCGATCGTGTCGTCGAACCCGCTGAAATCGCGGACCCTTTTCGCGACCGTTTTCCAGGACAACCCGGGCTCGGCGCGGGTCCTGACCAACGCCGGTTTCGAATATGTCGGCGATGCCGAGGCCTTCTCGGTCGCGCGCGGCGCGACGGTCCCGACCTGGACCTACATACGCAAGCTCGGGTGACGCGATGACAGATGCGGCCTCGGGCAGCGGGATCCGCCTCGCGCCCCTGGCCGAGGTCACGCCCGGCGACCTTGCCCGCGAACTGAACGACTACGAGGTCTCGCGCTGGCTGACGCGCGTGCCCTTTCCCTATGACACCGCGATGGCCGAGGAGTTCCTTGACCGAAACCGCAGCGACGCTCGGGTCCGCGCGATCATGGCGCCCGACGGCTTCGCCGGCGTCGTCGGGGTTGAGGTCGGCCTCGGCTACTGGCTCGGCCGGCGCTTCTGGGGCCGGGGCTACGGGCCGGAGGCTGCGCGGCGCATGGTGGCTCGGCACTTCCTGTCGCCTGCGGCCGAGGCCCTCGGCTCGGGTTATCTCGAGGGCAATGGCCGGTCGGCTAAAATACTGATGCGGCTCGGCTTCCGCGCGACACGGGACGAGGTCGTCGTGCCGGCGGCGGTCGGACGCAAGGTCGTCCTCCACAAGGTCGAACTGTCGCGCGACGCTTTCTGGGCGACGCTCGGGATGCCGATCCGCACCGAACGCCTGGTCCTGCGCCCGATGGCGCCCGAGGACGCGCCGGCGCTTCTTGCCATCGTGACCCGGCCCGAGACGGCTCGGATGCTCTTCGTCTTCAACGAAGCATGGACCGAGGCCGAGGCGCTGCCCTTCATCGACGACTGGGCCTGCGACGGGCGCCTGGGCTTCCGCCTCGCGATCGAGAAGGACGGCCGCTTCGTCGGCTCGATCGGCGTCGGGTCCGGGGACGAGCCGCCGATCTTCTACTTCCTCGACCCGTCGGTCGCCGGCCAGGGCGTCGCGACCGAGGCCGTCGCCGCCTTCAGCCGCTACGTCTTCGACCGGTTCGATGTGCGGGCGCTGACCCCGGAGGTCTTCGCCGACAACCCGGCCTCGATGCGTGTCCTCGAAAAATGCGGCTTCCGACCGGTCGGGCGCGGCATGGGTACATCCGCGGCAAGGCTTGAGCCCGCGCCGATTGTCCTCTATCGGCTTGAGGCCAGTCAGCGCGGCAACGGAAAGGCCGCCACGGGTGGGCCATGAAATTCCTCGATCTGGCAAGGGTGACGATCCGCTCGGGCAGCGGCGGGTCCGGTTGCGTCAGCTTCCGGCGCGAGAAGTTCGTCGAGTTCGGCGGCCCTGACGGCGGCGACGGCGGTCGGGGCGGAGACGTCTGGGCCGAGGCGGTCGAGGGGCTGAACACGCTGATCGACTTCCGCTACCAGCAGCATTTCTTCGCCAAGAACGGCGTGCCCGGCATGGGCCGCCAGCGCACCGGGGCGGACGGGGCGGATATCGTCCTCAAGGTGCCGGTGGGCACCGAGATCCTTGAGGACGACGAGGAAACGGTGATCGCCGACCTGACCGCGGTGGGCCAGAAGGTCCTGCTCGCCAAGGGCGGCAACGGCGGTTTCGGCAACCTTCATTTCAAGTCCTCGACCAACCAGGCGCCCCGCCGCGCCAATCCCGGTCAGGAGGGCGTCGAGCGCGAGATCTGGCTGCGCCTGAAACTGATCGCCGATGCCGGGCTGCTGGGGCTGCCGAACGCCGGCAAGTCGACCTTCCTTGCCGCCACCTCGAACGCGCGGCCGAAGATCGCCGACTATCCCTTCACCACCCTTGTCCCGAACCTCGGTGTGGTCGGCATCGACGGGCGCGAGTTCGTGGTCGCCGACATTCCCGGCCTGATCGAGGGCGCGAGCGAGGGCAGGGGGCTCGGTGACCAGTTTCTCGGCCATGTCGAACGCTGCGCGGTGCTGCTGCATCTTGTCGACGGGACCTCGTCGACCATCGCCAAGGACTACAAGACCATCCTGGAAGAACTGCGCGCCTACAGCCCCGAACTTGCGATGAAGCCGCGCATCACCGCGCTCAACAAGGTCGATGCGCTGGACGGCAAGACCCGGGGCGCGCGGCGGCGGTCGCTGGAGAAGGCCTCGGGCGGCAAGGTCTACGAGATGTCGGGCGTCAGCCGCGAGGGCGTCGACGAGGTGCTGCGCGCGATCTGGCGCGAAGTCGCCAAGGC
>JBNLCA010000360.1:0-4595 GCA_050303575.1 Paracoccaceae bacterium | reverse complement strand
CTTCTCGTGCGGCAGCCTGTCGGTCATTGCGCAGCGTCCTTGCCGTTCTTGCCGGTCACCGCGTCGATGTCGGGCGCGTCGACCGCCTTCATGCCGACGATATGGAAGCCCGAGTCGACATGCAGGACCTCGCCGGTGACGCCCGAACCAAGCTCGGAGAGGAGGTAAAGCGCTGACTTTCCAACCTCTTCCTGGGTGACGTTGCGGCGCAGGGGCGAGTTCAGCTCGTTCCATTTCAGGA
This sequence comes from Paracoccaceae bacterium, assembly GCA_050303575.1. Lineage (GTDB taxonomy): Bacteria > Pseudomonadota > Alphaproteobacteria > Rhodobacterales > Rhodobacteraceae > JBNLCA01. The sequence continues at coordinate 4,354 of JBNLCA010000360.1, read as the reverse complement.
TATAGCGGAAGTCGCCGATGCCCGACGCCGCCAGCGTCTTGATCGGCCCGGCCGAGATGGCGTTGACCCGGACATTCTGCTTGCCCAAATCCTCGGCGAGGTAGCGGACCGAGGCCTCAAGTGCCGCCTTGGCGACGCCCATGACGTTATAGTGCGGCATCACACGCTCGGCCCCGTAGTAGGTGAGGGTGAGAAGCGCGCCGCCCTCCGTCATCAGCTTCTCGGCCCTCTGGGCGACGGCGGTGAAGGAATAGACCGAGACGTCCATCGTCGTCCGGAAGTTCTCGGGCGAGGTATCGACGTAGCGGTTCCTCAGCTCGTCCTTGTCGGAATAGGCGATGGCGTGGACCACGAAGTCGAGCTTGCCCCAGCTTTTCTCCAGCCGGTCGAACAGCGCGTCGAGCGAGGCGCCGTCCGAGGCGTCGCAGTCGATAAGTTCGGTAACGCCGAGCTGGGCGGCAAGAGGCTCGGCCCGCTTGCGGAACGCATCGCCCATGTAGGACAGCGCCAGTTCCGCCCCGGCGTCATGCAGCGCCTTGGCGATGCCCCAGGCAATGGACTTGTCGTTGGCCAGGCCCATGATGAGCCCGCGTCGGCCCTGCATGAGAGTGTTCGTCATGCGCTGCTGTCCCCCCAAAGCCCTGTTCTTGCGCCTCGGGCTCGTTTAGGCCATTGCGGGTGACGCTTCAAGACTGACGCCTCGGGCGTGCGGGGCAGGGTGGGGACCGGTTTGGACGGGGACAATCTGGGGTCAGGCTTCCCTTGCGTCAGCTCAACCAAAAGGCTACGTCGTGCACGGGGGAACGGTTTTGGACGACAGAAACGGGATTTTCGCTGGCGATGATCCGTTCCGGCTTGCGAGGGACTGGTTGAACGAGGCGGCCGCGCAGGAACTGAATGATCCTGACGCCGTGGCGCTGGCCACGGTGGACGAGAACGGCTTGCCGAACGTTCGCATGGTCCTCTTGCGCGAGATCGAGAACGATGCGTTTCTGTTTTATACGAACTACAGCTCCGTCAAGGCGCGCGAAGCGCTGACGGCGGGCAAGGCGGCGCTTGTCTTCCACTGGAAGAGCCTGCGCCGGCAGATACGGGTGCGGGGCCTTACCGAGACGGAAGAAGGAGAGAAGGCCGATGACTATTTCGCTTCACGATCCCTGAAAAGCCGGTTGGGGGCCTGGGCCTCGCGCCAGTCGCAACCCCTGCAATCGCGGGGCGCGCTGATGGCCGAGGTCGCGAAAGTGACGGCGCAGCACGGGGTCAATCCCGCGCGTCCGCCGTTCTGGGGCGGCATCCGCATTCGTCCGCTTGAGATAGAGTTCTGGGCCGATGGAGCATTCCGATTGCACGACCGATTCCGCTGGACGCGGCCCGATCTCGGGTCCGACTGGCAAATCGTTCGTCTCAATCCGTGATATCCACGCTTCGTGAATGGGCAATTGCCCGTAGCGTAAGTCTTTTTTGGCCCTTGAACTGGTTAACGGAACGGACGACATGTATACATGCCAGGTTTGGTTACCGGAGGGGCCAAATTCGGTGATAAGAAAAGAAGACAACCGGGAGTTGAAGGGCGTGCGAGGAAGGGTGAAGTGGTTCGACCCCTCCAAGGGGTTCGGGTTCATACTGGCCGAAGAAGGCGGCCCCGACATTCTTCTGCACGCCAACGTGCTGAGGAATTTCGGACAGAGCTCGGTGGCCGAGGAAGCGGTGATCGAAGTCGTGGTGCAGGACACGCCGCGCGGCCGTCAGGCTGTCGAGGTAGTGCGCATCGATCCGCCACCCAGTGGTGTCGTGGGCGGGCTCGAGGACATCGCCCAACTCGATGCCGAGGCGCTGGCGGCGATTCCGCTCGCGCCGGCGCGGATCAAGTGGTTCGACAAGGCCAAGGGGTTCGGTTTTGCCAACGTGTTCGGCCGGCCCGAGGATGTATTCATCCATATCGAGGTGCTGAGGCGGTCGGGCTTTGCCGACCTGCAACCCGGCGAGGCGGTCAGCCTGAAGGTGATCGACGGCAAGCGCGGGCGCCTGGCGACCCTGGTCGCCCCGTGGGACGCCGTGCCGAAGAGCGGTTCGGACTGATGCTGCGCCTTGTTGCGCTGGCATTGCTGCTGCCGTCCGCGGCGGCAGCAGCCTGCCTGCCGGACCATGCCGAGATCCGCGGCACCTTCGGCAAGGCCGCCTTCACGGTGGAACTGGCCGACGATCCGGCCGAACGCGCCGAAGGGCTGATGTTCCGCGCGGAGATGGCGCCCTTCTCGGGGATGATCTTCATCTACGAACGGCCGCAGCCCGTGGCCTTCTGGATGAAGAACACGCTGATCCCGCTCGACATGATCTTCATGGACGAGACCGGGACCGTGGTGAAGGTGCACCCGAACGCCATTCCGCACGACGAGACGGCGATTCCGGGCGAGGGCAGCGTGCTTGCCGTGCTCGAGATCAACGGCGGGATGGCGGCGAGAATCGGAATCGCGGCGGGCGACCAGCTGCGTTACTCGGCGATGCCGCAGGACAAGGCGGCCTGGAGCTGCGCCGACTAGGGCTTTTCCGGCTTCCTTTTCCCATGTAGGAAGCCCGCGTCGGGGCGTAGCGCAGTCTGGTAGCGCGACGGTTTTGGGAACCGTAGGTCGTAGGTTCGAATCCTATCGCCCCGACCAAGCTTGCAGGTGGTGATCTTCCGGGCACAGCCCGCCTTCCGCCATGCTGCAGCGCGGAAATTTACCCGTTCTGCCAAGGCTCTGCCGTAAGCCCGCGCGCAAGCGACATAAATTGCAACCGTTCGTGCACAGACCGTCACACAAGTGAATCACCCGCCCGTGAGGCAAACCCGGACGCAAGGATTTTTTTGCTCTCCGGGGGGTAAAAAATGTGTTGCGATATGGGTCGCGCTACGCCAGTTTGCGTTGGCCGCCCGGTGGGACACTAGATGTAGTGTTGGGAGGCAGTGGGACAGATTGTCTGAAATCGGGGCGCAACGACGCTCGGAGACGGGCCCGCGCAAGTGCGGGCGCGAGACGGTTTTTCACTGCCATCTGTGACGCACTACGACCTGGGTTCCCGGGGCAAGGCGGTAGTGCGGGACGCGCGGGTTTACGCGCCATAAAAAAACGGACGGGGCCAGACCAATGAAAATTGAACGCCGGTTCACCGAGGCGGGAGCAGACGCCTACGGGAACATCACCTTCACCACCACGTCATCCGAGATCCGCAATCCGGATGGCAAGGCGGTCTTCAAGCTCGACCAGATGGACGTGCCGGCGGACTGGAGCCAGGTGGCCTCGGACGTCATCGCGCAGAAGTACTTCCGCAAGGCGGGCGTCGCGGCGCGGCTGAAGAAGGTGAAGGAAAAGGGCGTTCCCGAGTTCCTGTGGCGGTCGGTTCCCGACGAGGCGGCGCTGGCCGAGCTTCCCGAGGACGAGCGCTTCGGCGGCGAGACCTCGGCCAAGCAGGTCTTCGACCGGCTGGCTGGCGCCTGGGCCTACTGGGGCTGGAAGGGCGGCTACTTCACGACCGAGGCTGACGCGCAGGCCTACTATGACGAGATGCGCTACATGCTGGCCCGGCAGATGGCGGCGCCGAACTCGCCCCAATGGTTCAACACCGGCCTGCACTGGGCTTACGGCATCGATGGCCCGAGCCAGGGCCACTACTACGTCGATTACAAGACCGGCAAGCTGACCCGGTCCTCCTCGGCCTACGAGCACCCCCAGCCGCATGCCTGCTTCATCCAGTCGGTCAAGGACGACCTCGTCGGCGACGGCGGCATCATGGACCTCTGGGTCCGCGAGGCGCGGCTTTTCAAGTACGGCTCGGGCACCGGTACCAACTTCTCGGGCCTGCGCGGCGAGGGCGAGCGGCTCTCGGGCGGCGGCAAGTCGTCGGGCCTGATGGGGTTCCTCAAGATCGGCGACCGCGCGGCGGGCGCGATCAAGTCGGGCGGCACCACGCGGCGCGCCGCCAAGATGGTGATCTGCGACATGGATCACCCCGACATCGAAGCCTTCATCAACTGGAAAGTCGTTGAAGAGCAAAAGGTTGCGAGCCTTGTCGCAGGCTCGAAGGTGCACGAGCGCGGCCTGAACGAGATCTTCGCCGCCATCCGCACCTGGGACGGCGCCGAGGCCGACGCCACCGACCCGGCGAAGAACGAGACGCTGAAATCCGCCATCCGCGCGGCGAAAAAGCTTGCGATCCCCGAGACCTACATCAACCGGGTACTGCAATACGCCAAGCAGGGCTACGGCTCGATCGAGTTCCCGACCTACGACACCGACTGGGACTCGGAAGCCTACATCACCGTCTCGGGCCAGAACTCGAACAACTCGGTCCGCGTCACCGACGCCTTCCTCAAGGC
>JBNLCA010000359.1:0-5111 GCA_050303575.1 Paracoccaceae bacterium | reverse complement strand
GTCAGCAGAGCGGCCGCGACGATCGCGCAGAACGCGGCGAAGAACAGGCCGTTCGTCTCGGTGAACTCGGCGATGATGCCGCCGGTCTTGCCCAGCCAGGAGAGGGCCGAGGTGACGGTCTTCTGGTCGATGGCCCAGAGGATCAGCATGGCCAGGGCGAGGACCGACCAGCCGATGACGTGAACGCGCAGGCGATTGTCCGAAAGGCCGGGGGGCAGGCCGCGCGCGTAGGCAAGCCCGTAAAGTCCGTAGGCTGCGACGGCCAGGCAGGCCCAGGGCAGGTATGTCGCGATCCAGTCGCCGGCATCGCCCATCGCGCCGAGGGCGGCGGCAAGGCCAAGGCCGAGGGCGAGCCAGGCGCCCAGCGCGGCAAGGAGTGCGAAGAGGAGGACCTTGCCGGAGGCAAGGCTGCCCGTGGCGGGCGTCCTTCCGGTGTCGGCGGTGTCGGCGGTTGCGGTCATGGCCCGAGCTTCCCCTCTCAGGTTCCGCCCTCGGCGCCGCGGTTGCGGCGGGCCAGAGCGCGTCCGGTGGCGATCGGGCCGGCGCGCAGGACGGGCGATATGCGAAAGAAGCTGCCGGCCCCGTGGCGAGGCCGGCAGCGGATCAGGTCAGGATCAGTCGGCGTTGCCGATGATTTCCGCGTAGCGCGCCTGGGCGTCGGCCGCGGTGATCGTCGAACCTTCGGCCCAGAACTCGGTCATCAGGTCTTCGATCTGGCCCTGCGTGTCGGGCGAGAGCGTCTGGTTGGCATCGGGAAGGATGTTGCCGCCAGCGAGGATCTCGAGGCCCTTCTTCATGCAGTCGTTGGCCGCCGAGAGGTCGACGTCGCCGCGGATCGGCAGCGAGCCCTTCTTGAGGTTGAAGGCGACCTGGGTGGCCGGGGCGACGAGCGTCGAGGCCAGCACCATCTGCGCCTCGGTGATCGCCGGGTCATCCGACTTCGGGAAGTAGAAGGCGTCGCCGCCGGTCGAGATGACCTGCGTCACGCCAAGGCCCGGAAGGCAGGAATAGTCCTCGCCCGCGACCTGGCCGGCCACGGCGAACTCGCCCTGCGCCCAGTCGCCCATGATCTGGCCGCCGGCCTGACCGGTGATGACGAGGTTGGTCGCCTGGTTCCAGTCCTGCACGTTCGAGCCGGCACGCATGTCGCGCGCCTTGACGGCCGCTTCGAAGACCTTCGCGAATTCCGGACCCGCCGCGACTTCGGCGTTGTGGTCGATGTTCACCGCGCTCCAGGCGTCCTGGCCGGCAATCGCGATCGCCATCACGCCGAAGGCGCCCGACGACTGCCAGGGCTGGTTGCCCATCGCCAGCGGAATCTTCCCGGCGGCTTCGAGGGCAGGGGCAGCCGCGACGAACTCGTCCCAGTTGGTCGGAACCGGCACGCCGGCATCCTCGAACGCCTTGTGCGAGACCCAGAGCCACTGCCACGAGTGGATGTTCACCGGGGCGCAGTAGATCTTTCCGTCGAGCGTGCAGCTGTCGAGCAGCGACGGCGGATAGATGAAGTCCTTCCAGCCCTCCTTCTCGGCGAGCTCGGTCAGGTCCTGCATCAGGCCGGCCTCGACCAGTTCCTCGGCCTGGCGGCCGTGGTTGAACTGGGTCGCGCCCATCGGGTCGCCGCCGGTGATGCGGCTGATCATGATCGGACGCGCGGTGCCGCCCGAGCCGGCGATGGCGCCGTCGACCCAGTGGTTGCCGGTGGCGTCGAACGCCTTGGCGAGCTCGGCCACGGCCGCGGCTTCGCCGCCCGAGGTCCACCAGTGGGTGACCTCGAGATCGGTCGCCATCGCTGCGGTTGCAGCGAAGACGGACGCGGACGCGGCCAGCATGTACTTCAGTTTCATTGGACTCCTCCCGGTTTCTAAATCGTTGTAGGGGACGCTATATCGATTTAGACAAACCACGCAAGGTAGAATAGGTTGGCCTTGTTTTTGGCCGTCAGGGGCCGATTTCAGCCTTTATTTTCCGCACTGCGGGAATCATTACGCGGGACAGCAGATGGACGAGTCGGCGCCGGTTGACGGCGAATCAGACGAGACGGAAACGCGGCCGACGCTGAAGACGATCGCCCGGCTGGCGGGTCTTGCCGTGCCGACCGTGAGCCGTGCGCTGAACGACGCGCCCGACATCGGCGAGGAGACGAAGGCGCGGGTCCGCGAGATCGCGCGCCAGATCGGCTACCGGCCGAACCGCGCGGGCGTAAGGCTCAGGACCGGGCGCACAAACGTCATCGCGCTTGTCATCGCGACAGAGGCGGACGTGATGAACCATACCGCGCGGCTTCTGACATCGATCGCAGGGCGGCTGAAGGGCACGCCCTACCACATGATCGTCATGCCCTACCTGAACAACCAGGATCCGATGGAGCCGATCCGCTACATCGTCGAGACGGGCTCGGCCGACGGCATCATCTTCAACCAGACCCAGCCGCGCGATCCGCGCATCGCCTACCTGATCGAGCGCAATTTTCCCTTCGTCACCCACGGGCGGTCGGACTGGGATCACCCCTATGCCGACTTCGACAACAGCACCTTCGGCCGGCTGGCGGTCGAGATGCTGGTGGCGCGGGGACGGCGGCGCATCGCCCTGATCCGGCCGCCGCATGCGCAGAGCTATTCGATCCACATGCGCGACGGCGCTGCGGAGGCGGCACAGCGGCTCGGCTGCCAGATTGTCGAGCCCGAGGGCGTTTCGTCGGACATGCCGAGCCTCGAGATCGAGCAGGGAATGGTCCGCCACCTGAGCGGACCCGATGCCTGCGACGGTTTCGTCATCCCGTCGATCAACGCGGTCATGGCGACGGTGACGGCGGCCGAACAGGCTGGACTGGTCCTTGGCCGCGATTTCGACGTCGTGGCGAAGGAAGCGCTGCATTTCCTGCGCCGCTTCCGCCGCGAGATCCTGACGATCCACGAGGACGTTGGCCGGACCGGCAGTTTCCTCGCCGAGGCGATGATCCGCCGGATCGCCAACCCCGATGCACCGCCGGCGCAGTTTCTCGACGTGCCGGACGGCCCCGCGCTTTAGATCGGCGTCCTAGACGCTGTCGCGCTGGAAGATCCAGTCGTGGTCGGGGTGGTTTTGGAACCGCCACTTGCGCAGCGGACCGGCCATCACGTTCAGGTAGTACATCTCGTAACCGTAGGGCGCGCCGCAGGGATGGTGGCCGCGCGGCACCAGGACGACATCGCCGTCGGCAACGGCCATGGTTTCGTCGAGTGTCCCGTCCTCGGTGAAGACGCGCTGGATGCCGAAGCCCTGCGGCGGGTTCAGCCGGTGATAGTAGGTCTCCTCGAGGTAGGTCATCGCCGGATAATCCGCCTCGTCATGCCGGTGCGGAGGATAGGACGACCAGTGGCCCTGCGGGGTGAAGACCTCGGTGACGAGGAGGCTGCCGGCGACGTCCCGCTCTTCCATCGCGATGGCGTTGATATGGCGGGTGTTGGTGCCCTTGCCGCGGGTGACCTGCGGAATGCCGGCGGGACCGATCACCTGCGCGGGGTGGCTGCCCTTGCCCGGCGCGGAACAGACGGCGAGCGTGCACGTCGTCGTCGCGGTTGCCGCCCACGAGGCGCCGTCCGGCACGTAGAGACAGTGCGGCGGCGTCTTCTCGAAGACATCCATCCGCTCGCCCAACTCGCCGAAATCCCGTCCGGCGGCTTGAAGCGCCGCCTTGCCCTCCACCAGGACGAGGATCACCTCGCGGTCCCCGGTTGTCTCGGCGGCCGTCTCGCCCGGCGCCAGCCGGTAGAGCGAGAAGCCGACATAACTCCAGCCCGCATCCTGCGCCGAGATCGCGTGAACCTTGCCCGACTGCCCGACGGGCTTGCGCAGAAGCTGCGTCATTCCCGGCCGCGTCCGGGCTCCGACGGTTTGGGCGTCTCGTACTCGGCGGGGTCGAAGATGATGAACCAGGCATAGACGAGGTAGGCCCCCGCCGCGCCGAAAACCGCCGCCCAGAGGAAGTTGCCGCCGACAAGTTCCACGCCGGTCCAGCCCAGCACGGCAAGAGTGATGAGCGCCCGAATCCAGAGCGGCCGGAACATCGGATGGCGAACCTCGAAGGTGGATTTCTTGATCATGCTGCGCCCCTCCTCATGCGCTCCTGATCCGTCCCGATACCTTGAGGCCGGCCTTTGCGCAAACATCGAGGATGTGGTGGTAGCCCATCTTCGAGTAATCGTAGGGGTTGGCCTTGGCCGGGTCCTGCTCGGCCTCGACCACGATCCAGCCCGAATAGTCCGCCGCGCGAAGCTGGTCGGCAATGGCCTGAAAGTCGATCGCTCCGTCGCCCGGCACGGTGAAGGCGCCAGCGATGACGGCGTCGAGGAAGCTGAGGTTCTCGGCCCGCGCGCGGGCGGCGACGCCGGGACGGACGTCCTTGAAGTGGACGTGGCGCACGCGGTGGCCCCATCTCTTCAGGACGGCCAGCGGATCGGCGCCGCCGAACAGAAGATGCCCGGTGTCGTAAAGCAGCGTGACCTCCGGACCCGTCGCGTCCATCAGCCAGTCGACATCCTCGCCGTCCTCGATCATCGAGCCCATGTGGTGGTGATAGGCGAGCACCATGCCCTCGTCCGCCATCCACTTCGCCAGTTCGGTGAGCTTTGCTCCATAGGCCCGGACGTCGTCGCGCGCGAGCTTCGGGCGATTGTTGACGGGCGTTCCGATATCGCCCTGCACGGTGTTCGAACATTCGGCATAAACGAGGCAGGGCGACTTCAGCGCGACGAACTGTTCGACCTGCTGGCGCACGGCCTCGATCTCGGCGCGGACGTCGTTGATCATGAGGCTTCCCGAACACCAGCCGCCGCAGAGCGCCAGATCGTAACGTTCGAGGTAGGCGCGCAGACCCTCGGTATCGGGCGGCATCCGGCGGCCGCGCTCGACCCCTGTGAAGCCGATCGCGCGTGCCTCTTCCAAAGCCTGTTCCATCGTGTAGGCGGCGGTCATGTCCGGCAGGTCGTCGTTCTGCCAGGCGATCGGGGAGATGCCGATTTGGACGGTCATGGATCTATCTTTCAGGTGGGTCTTTGCTTCGAGCGGTTCGCGTCGTAGGCGGCGCGGGCGTCGGCGACTTCCCTGCGGTCCGAGACCTCGGGCACGGC
>JBNLCA010000358.1:0-8387 GCA_050303575.1 Paracoccaceae bacterium | reverse complement strand
GGCACCGACCGGCTTGAAAGCAACGTCGCGCTGACCCGGGCGCGACGGGACGAATATATCGAGGCGCAGATCCTCGGCTATCACTCGCTGCGCGACGCGGAATCGAACGCCACGCAGCCGACGCTGGTAACGCAGGGTTTTTACGAGAGGCGCTGGACCCCCTCCATGCTGGGCGGGATCGCGACGGTGTCGCTCGACACGCTCTCGGCCTACCGCGCCTCGGTCGCCGACGGCGACGGCCGCGATGTCGCCCGCGCCTCGGTCAGGCTCGACTGGGAACGCACGGCCGTCTTCGGCCCGGGCGTGCTGGCCACCGGCGCGGTGCGGCTGACCGCCGACCGTTACGGCGTCACCCACGACAGCGCTTTCGCCTCGGGAACCTCGCGCCTGACCCCCGAGGGCGCGGTGACGCTGCGCTGGCCCTTGAGGAAGATCGAGCCGAACGGCGTCGTCACCCACATTCTCGAGCCGATGGCGATGGTCGCCTGGTCGCCCGAGGACCCCGAGCCCGTCCCCAACGAGGACAGCGGCCTCTCCGAGTTCGACGAGGGCAACCTTCTGTCCTTCTCGCGCTTCCCCGGCGTCGATGCCTACGAGGAAGGCCTGCGCTTCGCCCTCGGCCTTGGCTGGACGGTTCTCGACGACAAGGGGCGCAGCGTCGCGCTGACCTTCGGACGGCTCTTCCGGGCCGACGATCCGGGCCAGTTCGGCGACGGGACCGGGCTTGACGGATCCCGGTCCGACTGGCTGGTCGCGGCCCAGTTCGGCATGTCGAACCGGCTGGCCTTCACCGCCAGGACGCTTGTGGACGACGATTTTTCGGTCTCGAAGGCGGACCTGAGGATGACCTACACCGACACTCGCGTCGATATCGAGACCGGATTCCTCTATCTCGATGCTGCGCCGACCGAGAACCGGATGGACCCGACGACCGAGTGGGCCTTCGACGCGACCTGGCGGATCGACACCAACTGGTCGCTGAATTCCGACTGGCGCTATGATTTCGAGGCCGGCCGCGCCACCCGGGCCGGCCTGGGTGTCGGTTTCGAAAACGAGTGCGTGCGCGTCGATCTTTCCCTCTCGCGTCGGTTCACGTCCTCGACTAGTGTACGGCCGACCACCGATTTCGGCCTTTCCGTCGAGCTTGCGGGCTTCGGAACGGGCGGAGAAGGCGGCGCGCCCCGGCGCCGCTGCGCAGTTTATTGAGGCGCCCAAGGGACGGGCGAGAGAGCATGACGATCCGACTGACCCTTCTTGCACTGTTCTGGGCGCTCGTCGCGCCGGTGATCGCGGCCGCGCAGGGGAACCTCTTTACCCCGGCGATCTACGTCAACGACCGGGTCATCACCTACTACGAGATCGACCAGCAGAAGAAATTCGTCACCCTGCTGCGTCAGCCCGGCGACCCTGACGAAACCGCCGTCGAGCGGCTGATCGAGGACCGGCTGCGCAAGGACGCGGCCGAGGCGATCGGCGTCACGGTCACCGACGAAGCTATCGAGGCCGGCATGGCCGAGTTCGCCGCCCGCGCCAACCTCTCGACCGAGCAGTTCATCGGGGCGCTTGCCCAGGGCGGCGTGGCACCCGAAACCTTCCGCGCCTTCGTCGAAGCCGGTCTTCTGTGGCGCGAGGTCATCCGCACGAGGTTCGGGCCGCGCGCCCAGATCTCCGACGCCGAGATCGACCGCGCCATCGCGCTCTCGACCCGTCAGTCGGGCGTCCAGATCCTTCTCTCCGAGATCGTGCTGCCGGCGAACACGCCCGAGAACGCACGCACCGCCGAGGGCGTCGCCCAGCGACTTGCCGGCCGGGCCATGTCGGAGGGCGCCTTCGCCGCAGAAGCACAGCGCTATTCGGCCTCGCCGTCGCGCGGCCGCGGCGGACGGCTCGACTGGCTGCCGCTGGGCAACCTGCCGCCGCAGATTGCCGCCCAGGTGATCGGCCTTGCGCCCGGCACCGTCTCGCAACCTTTCCCGGTCCCGAACGCCATCGTGCTCTTCTACCTGCGCGACCTGCGCGAGACCGAAGCGCCGGAACAGGCGGTGGTCGCGCTGGAATGGGCCGAGTTCTCGGTCGCGAGCCAGGAGGATGCGCGCCGCGTCGAGGGCGAGATCGACACCTGCGACGACCTTTACGGGATCGCCAAGGACCTGCCGCCCGAGCGGCTCGTGCGCGAGACGCGGCCCACTGCCGAGGTACCCGGCGACATAGCGCTGGAACTCGCCAAGCTCGACGACAACGAGGTCGCCGAGAGCTACTCGCGCGGCGGCGTGCCGATCGTCCTGATGCTCTGCGCGCGCACCTACGAGATTCCGGGCTTCACCGATCGCCCGGTCAACGAGGATACCGAGATCGACCCCGAGACCGGCGAGCCGGTGGCGTCGGGCGAGGCCGCTGCGCCGGCCGGACCGAACCGCGAGCAGATTCGCGCCCAGCTTCTGAACCAGCGGCTCAACGCCTATGCCGAAAGCTACCTGGCCGAACTGAAGGCCGACGCCTCGATCCGCTACCAATGACGGGCGGGCAATGACGGGCGTGGACGGCGCGCTCGTCCTCAGTTGCGGCGAGCCGGCGGGGATCGGCCCCGAGATCGCCGCGAAGGCCTGGGACGCGCTGAAGAGCTCCCTGCCCTTCGCCTGGATCGGCGATCCGAGGCACCTGCCGCCCGGAACGCCGATAGCCGAGATCGCCGCCCCCGCGGACGCCCTGCGCCACGCCGCGCGCGCCCTGCCCGTCCTGCCGCTCGACTTTCCCGCACCTGTCACGCCGGGCCGCCCAGCGCCCGAGAATGCCGCGCCGGTGGTCGAGGCGATCCGGCTCGGCGCCCTGCTGGCCGCCGAGGGAAAGGCGCGCGCGCTCTGCACCGCGCCGATCTCGAAGAAGGCTCTGATCGAGGGCGCGGGCTTCGCCTTTCCCGGCCATACCGAATATCTGGCCCACCTCGCCGGGGCCCGCCGCGTGGTGATGATGCTGGCCTCGCCCCTTGTGCGGACGGTGCCGGTCACGATCCACATCCCGCTCGCCGACGTGCCGCGGGCGCTGACGCGCGAGCTTCTGACCGACACGATCCGGATCACCCATGAAGGACTTGTCCGCGACTTCGGCCTCTCCGCCCCCCGGATCGCGGTCGCCGGGCTGAATCCGCACGCGGGCGAAGGCGGCGCGATGGGGCGCGAGGAGATCGAGCTGATCGTCCCCGTCCTTGAGGAACTGCGCGCCGAGGGCATCGCCCTCGCGGGGCCGCTTCCCGCCGACACGATGTTCCACGCCGAGGCGCGGGCGCGCTACGACGCGGCAATAGCGATGTACCACGACCAGGCGCTGATCCCGATCAAGACGCTCGATTTCGCCGGCGGGGTGAACGTCACGCTGGGCCTGCCGTTCGTGCGCACTTCGCCCGACCACGGCACCGCCTTCGACATCGCCGGGACCGGCCGCGCCGACCCGGCCAGCCTGATCGCGGCGTTGAGGCTGGCCGACCAGATGGCGCGGGCGCGCGGCGCATGACCGGGACGCCCGGACCCGTCCGGCGGCGGGGGGCTGTCTGCCCCCCGCGCGCGCGGTGCGCGCTCCCCCCGACGGTATTTGGAACTCGGGGAAGCCATGGCGGCGATTGACGGGCTGCCGCCGCTGCGCGAAGTGATCGCGGCGCACGGGCTGAGCGCCAAGAAGGCGCTGGGCCAGAACTTCCTTCTGGACCTGAACCTCACCGCAAGGATCGCGCGCGCGGCCGGCGACATCGCAGGGTCCGACATCCTGGAGGTCGGTCCCGGTCCGGGCGGGCTGACGCGCGGGCTTCTGGCCGAGGGCGCGCGGCGGGTCGTCGCGGTCGAGAAGGACGCGCGCTGCCTGCCGGCGCTTCATCAGATCGCCGAAGCCTATCCCGGCCGGCTCGAGGTGATCGAGGGCGATGCGCTCGAGGTCGACGCGCCAGCGCTCCTCACCCCCCCGGTCCGGATCGTGGCGAACCTGCCTTACAATGTCGGGACCGAGCTTCTGGTGCGCTGGCTGACGCCGCCCCAATGGCCGCCGTTCTGGACCAGCCTCACGCTGATGTTTCAGAAGGAGGTCGCCGAGCGGATCGTGGCCAGGCCCGGCGGCAAGGCCTATGGCCGGCTTGCCGTCCTGGCCCAGTGGCGCAGCGATCCGAAGATCGTGCTGACGCTGCCGCCCGAAGCCTTTACGCCGCCGCCGAAGATCAGCTCGGCCGTCGTGCATCTGGCGGCGCTCCCCGAGCCACGCTTTCCGGCCGATCCGGCCGTCCTACAACGGGTCGTCGCGGCCGCCTTCAACCAGAGGCGCAAGATGCTGCGCGCCTCGCTCAGGGGCGTCGCCCCGGACATCGAGACGCGGATCGAGGCGGCGGGGCTGAAGCCCACCGCTCGGGCCGAGGAGATTTCCGTCGAAGGTTTCGCGGCGCTGGCGCGGGAACTGGCCCGCGCCTGAGCCGGTCAGGAGGCGGCGTCGGGCGCGCTGGTGTCGGCCGCCTCGACCTCGGCCTCGGCCTCGGCCGGGGCATCGGCCGACGCCTCGTCGCGCGTCCGAGTACCGCGGCCACGGCCGCGCCGGTTGCCGCGTGCCGGCCGTTCCTCGCCGCTGCCGTTTGCCTCGTCCTTGCGCGCCTCGTCCTTGCGCGTGTCGTCCTTGCGCTCGCGCGTCTCGCGGGTCTCGGGCGTCTCGACAAGGCCGATATCGTCGTCGCCCAAGACGTCCATCACGTCCGAAGCGGCGGCCGGGCGGTCACGGCGGTCGTCGCCGCGGTCGCCACGATCCTCGCGCCGGTCGTCCCGGTCATCACGGCGGTCATCGCGCCGATCCTCGCGGCGCTCGCTGCGCGCCTCGTCGCCCCGGTCATCGCGGCGGTCGTCGCCGTCGCCCCGGTCGCCCTGGTTCTGGCCGCCGCCGTTCTGCTGGCGCGCCTCCATCTCGCGCTGCGCCTCGCCCAGCATCCGCGCGTAGTGCTCGGCATGCTGCTGGAAGTTCTCGGCCGCGACGCGGTCGTTGCCCAGCGTCGCGTCGCGGGCAAGCGTCAGGTACTTGTCGATGATCTGCTGCGGCGTGCCGCGCACCTTGCCCTCGGGGCCCGATGAATCGAACACGCGGTTCTGGATGTTGCCCATGGGCGAACGTTGGCGGTTCGACTTCGAACGCGAACGGGATTTCGATGATCTCATATTTTCAGCTGTCCAGCCTTCTCGGGCGTTGCCCGGCTTCGCCCCGCGCCCCTTGGCGCTGAAAATCCGGCGAAGTCCGATTCGTGGTTGGCATGCAAGCGAGGGGAATGCAGGAAGGCGCATCCCGCCTCTCGCGCCTGATCTGATAAGCATGGCCGCGCCCGCAAGACAAGCGAAAAAGCACGGCAAATGCAGGATTTCGGGCGGTTATGCACCGGAAGATCAAGGCTTTCGGCCGGAAACCACGCGATCCCTGCCCTCAAGATCGGGGTGGACGCCGATGTCTTCAAGGCCCGCGGCCTGGAAAAGGGCCGAAACGGCCGCGCCCTGCGTGGCGCCGATCTCGACGATCAGCCGGCCTTTCGGCACGAGGCGCGCGGGCGCAGCAGCGAGGATCGCGCGATAGGCCGTCAGACCGTCCGCCCCGTCGGTGAGGGCCTGGGCCGGCTCCCACAGCCGCACCTCCGGGGCGAGACCTTCCATCTCGGCGGCGGCGATGTAGGGCGGGTTCGAGACGATCAGGTCGAAGTGCCCCGCGACATCTGCAAACCAGTTCGACCGGATGAACTGAGCGCGGGCCCCCACGCCGTGACTTTCGGCATTGGCGCGCGCGACGCCGAGGGCGGCCTCGCTGATGTCGGTACCCGTGCCGGAGGCGTCCGGACGTTCCGCCAGCAGCGTCACCAAGATCGCGCCTGAGCCGGTGCCGAGGTCAAGGATCGCATTGCAAGGCTCTGACAGGGCACCGGAAATCAATGTTTCGGTATCCGCGCGCGGATCAAGCACATCGCGGGTAACGCGGAACTCCCGGCCCCAGAACTCGCGCCGTCCGGTGATCTGGCTGACCGGCCGGCGCGCCTCCCGCGCGGCGATGGCCGCCTCGAAAGCCGCCGCGGCGTCGGGGTCCAGGTCTGCCTCGGCGCGCAACGCCACCATGCCCGGATCGACACCTAGCACGTGCGCAAGAAGCCAGCGCGCGTCGCGGGCCGCTCCCTCGACCCCCGCCGCCGCAAGACGCCGCGTCGCCGCCTCCAGCGCCTTGGCTCCGGTCATGCCTCCATCTCGGCCAGCTTCGCCGCCTGGTCGGCCGCGATAAGCGCGTCGATCACCTCGTCGAGGTCGCCGCCCATCACCTGATCCAGCTTGTAGAGCGTCAGGTTGATCCGGTGGTCGGTCATCCTTCCTTGCGGGAAG
The DNA here is from genome assembly GCA_050303575.1 of Paracoccaceae bacterium. Taxonomy (GTDB): domain Bacteria; phylum Pseudomonadota; class Alphaproteobacteria; order Rhodobacterales; family Rhodobacteraceae; genus JBNLCA01. The sequence goes on along the minus strand of JBNLCA010000358.1, from coordinate 2,019 downwards.
TTGTAGGTGCGGATGCGTTCCGAGCGGTCGCCGGTCCCGACCTGCGCCTTGCGGTCGGCCGAGCGGGCGTCGTCGGCCTTCTGGCGCTCTAGATCGTAGAGGCGCGCGCGCAGGACGCCCATCGCGATCTCGCGGTTCCGGTGCTGCGATTTCTCCGAAGACGTCACCACAATTCCGGTCGGCAAGTGCGTGATCCGAACCGCGGAATCGGTGGTGTTGACGTGCTGGCCGCCGGCGCCCGAGGACCGCATCGTGTCGATCCGTATGTCCTGCGTCGGGATGTCGATGTCGACCTCCTCGGCCTCGGGCAGGACCGCGACGGTGGCGGCCGAGGTATGGATCCGGCCCCCGGCCTCGGTCTCGGGCACGCGCTGGACACGGTGCACGCCGCTTTCGAACTTCAGCCGCGCGAAGACGCCGTCGCCCTCGATCCTGGCGGTCGCCTCCTTGACCCCACCCAACTCGGTTTCCGTAAGCGAAATCAGATGGTAACGCCAACCTCTTGAAGCAGCGTAGCGCTCGTACATCCGCAGCAGATCGCCCGCGAAGAGCGCCGCCTCCTCTCCCCCGGTCCCGGGCCGGATCTCGAGGATGGCCGGCCGCGCATCGGCGGCGTCCTTCGGCAGAAGCGCGATCCTCAGCGCCTGCTCGACCTCGGGCAGCCGCTCCTTCAGGCGCGGAAGCTCGTCCTCGGCCAGCGCGCGCATCTCGGGGTCCTTCAGCATCGCCTCGGCCTCGGCGATCTCGGCGCGCAGCCGCTTCCAGCCCTCGATCTCGGCCACGACGGGCCGCAGTTCGGAATATTCCCGGCCCAGCGCGGCGATCTGGTCAGGCGAGGCACCCGACTGCATCTTCGCCTCGACGAAGCGAAACCGGTCGACGATCTGGTGCAGGCGGTCCTCGGGCAGCATCCGCGCGGTATTCCGCGCGCCGCGCCCCGGGTCAAGCCCCGGCGCTAGTCCCAGATCCGGTCGGGCGCATCCGAGAGGTTCAGCCCATAGGCCGCCTCCACCCAGGCGTGGATGCGGGCCGCGTTGACGCCGAAGTCCCTCAGGCCAAAGCGTTGGCGGGCGACCATGCAGATCTGGCTCATGCCTCCCACCTCGCGTAGCGCGATGGTGGTGTAGTCGGGAAAGCCCAACAGGCGCGAGCGGGTGATGTAGGTGATCCGGCCCTCCTCGACGCTCCCCGCCAACCGCCGGGTGCGCGGCCAGCTTTCGGCGACGGCGATCAGCGGCGCGAGGTCCGCCCCGGTCGAGCCATATCGGCTTTCGGGACCGGGGCAGAAGGCCGCGGCATTCGCGGGCGGCACGAAGCCCGGCGCCGCCGGATCGAGGTGCCAGACCGCCGGGTCGGACGGCGCGAGCCGGATCCAGGCAAGCCCCGCAATCACCAGGGCGGCCAGCATGGTGAGGATCGTCAACTTCACTTCTTTCCCTTGAGATTCCAGCAATATAGGCAGAGAATCTCCATCGCCACGTGAGCCCCGGCAATGGCCGTCGCCCCGGTTGTGTCGTAGGGCGGGCTGACCTCGACGACGTCGCCGCCGACGACGTTGATCCCCGCGAGATCCCGCAGGATCGCCGCCGCCTGCCACGAGGCGAGCCCGCCCCAGACCGGCGTGCCGGTTCCAGGCGCGAAGGCGGGGTCGAGCGCGTCGATGTCAAACGTGAGGTAGACTGGCGAAGCGCCTACGATGTCGCGAATTTTCGCCGCCGTCACCTGCGCCCCGGCCTCGTGGACCTCGCGCGCGGAGATCATGTTGACGCCAAGGTAATCGGGGCATTCGGTGCGGATCCCGACCTGCACCGACGTCGCCGGGTTCACCAGCCCCGACTTCACCGCCTTGTACATCATCGTGCCGTGGTCGATCCGGCTGAAGTCGTCGTCCGCCCAGAGGTCGGAATGCGCGTCGAACTGAATCACCGAGACCGGCCCGAACTTCTCGGCATAGGCCTTCAGGATCGGAAAGGTGATGAAATGATCGCCGCCCAGGGTGATCGTCCCCGGGCCCGCCGC
>JBNLCA010000357.1:0-3655 GCA_050303575.1 Paracoccaceae bacterium | reverse complement strand
TTATCGCGGCGACGCCTACGATTTCGTGGCCGAGCTGCGCATCTGAACGAAAGGCTGCTGCCATGTCCGCCCCGCAATCGAAGATGCGCCAGGAGATCCTGGAAATACCCGCCGCCGTCGAGCGGCTGCTGACCCAGGGCGCGGGCGAGATCGGCGCGGCCGCGCGAAAGGCGCGCGAGCTCGATCCGCCGTTCCTCGTCTCGGTCGCGCGCGGATCGTCGGACCATGCCTGTACGTACCTCAAGTACGCCAGCGAGCTGCTGTTGCGCCGGCCGATGGCGTCGGTCGGGCCATCGGTCGCCTCGGTCTACGGGGTCGAGCTCCAGGCAAAGGGCGCGCTCTGCCTCGCCGTCTCGCAGTCGGGCCAGAGCCCCGACATCGTGCGCATGACCGAGGCGCTGAGGCACTCGGGCGCGCTGACCGTGGCGATCACCAACAATCCCGCTTCGCGGCTTGCCGGGGTGGCGGAGAAGACGCTGCCGCTCCACGCCGGGCCGGAACTCAGCGTGGCGGCGACGAAGACCTTCGTGACCTCGCTTGTGGCCGGGCTCTGGCTGGTGGCCGAGATGGCCGGGGACGCCGCGCTGATCGCCGCGATCCGCGCCCTGCCCGAGCGGCTGGATGCCGCGACACGCTGCGACTGGCAAGCGGCGATTGCCGCCATCAAGGGCGGCTCGCTCTTCACGCTCGGCCGCGGGCCGTCCTGGGCGATCTCGAACGAAGCGGCGCTGAAGTTCAAGGAAACCTGCCTGATCCACGCCGAAAGCTATTCGTCGGCCGAGGTGCTGCACGGGCCGGTCTCGATCGTCGAGCAGGGCTTTCCGGTGATCGCCTTCGCCTCGGGCGACGCGGCCGAGGAGAGCCTTGCCGCCACCGCCGACGCGCTCGCCGCCAAGGGGGCGCGGGTCTTCGCGACGACCGACCGGGTGAGCCGCGCCGAGGTCCTGCCACACGCAAGGACCGGCCACTGGCTGACTGATCCGATCGCGTCGATCGTGTCCTTCTACGGCATGGTCGAGGCGGTCGCCGTCGCGCGCGGCATCGACCCTGACACGCCCCGCCACCTGAACAAGGTGACGGAGACGGTATGAGCGCTCTCACCTTCCTGGGCGGACGGTACTTCGACGGCACGCAACTGCACGACCGGCTGGCGGTCCGCTTCGAGGAGGGGCGACTTGCTGAGGTCGTGCCGGAGGCCGACGTGAGCGCCGGTGAGGTGATCGATCTGGGCGGAGACATCCTCTGCCCGGGTTATGTCGATCTCCAGGTCAACGGCGGCGGCGGGGTGATGCTGAACGACGATCCGTCGGTCGAGACGCTGCGTACCATCGCCGAGGCGCATCGGCGGCTGGGGGTCGTGGCGCTTCTGCCGACGCTGATCACCGATACGGCCGAAAAGCGCGATGCGGTAATCGCCGCGACGGTCGAGGCGGTCCGGCGCGGTGTGCCCGGTATCGCGGGCTTGCACCTGGAAGGGCCGCACCTCTCGGTCGCGCGCAAGGGTGCCCACGACGCGTCGCTGATCCGGCCGATGGAGGCGGCCGACCTCGACGCGCTTCTGACCGCCGCGAAGGCCCTGCCGCTTCTGAAGATCACCCTCGCGCCCGAAAGCGTGACGCCCGAACAGGTCGCGGCCCTGACCCGCGCGGGTGTCCTGGTCTCGCTCGGCCACAGCGATGCCGGGTTCGACCGGTGCCGGGACTATGTCGCCGCCGGCGCGCGTTGCGTGACGCATCTCTTCAACGCCATGAGCCAGCTCGGCAATCGCGAGCCGGGCCTCGTCGGCGCAGCGCTGGCGTCCGGGGAGCTGTCGGCCGGGCTGATCGCCGACGGCATCCATGTCCACCCCGAGGTGATGCGGGCCGCGTGGCGCGCGAAGGCGGGGGCCGAGCGGATCTTCCTCGTGAGCGATGCGATGGCGGTGGCGGGAACGGCTCTGTCCGAGTTCCGCCTGGAAGGCCGTATCATCAGGCGCGAAGGAGGACGTCTGACGCTCGAGGACGGGACGCTGGCCGGCGCCGACCTCGATCTGACGACGGCGGTTCGGGTGCTGGTCGAGAAGGTCGGAGTGCCCCTCGCCGAGGCGCTGGCGGCCGCGACGCGCGTGCCCGCGGCGCTGATCGGACGGTGGAACGGAGAGAACTTCAGACTTGCGGACATGATCCGGATTTCCGGCGACCTCCGCACCGCAGCGCCGCTCGGTTGATCCGACTTCGCCGCCTGCTCAGGTCTCGATCTCGTAGGGCAGAAGCCCGCGCCGGTCAGGGTCGATCCTGAGCCGCCGTTCCAGCGGCGGGACCGAGCGCTGGTGGCAGGCCGTCCGCTCGCAGATCCGGCAGGAGATGCCGATGGGTTCGAAGCCGCGCGTGAGATCCAGGTTGTCGGCATAGACGAGGTCGCGCGCGTGGCTGACCTCGCAGCCGAGGCCGATCGCATAGCGGCGGACCGGTGCGCCCCAGGCGCCGGCGGGCTTCGAGATTTCCCGCGCGAGGCAGAAGTATTTCACCCCGTCCGGTGTCTCGGCGAGCTGCCGCAGGAACTGGCCCGGCGTCTCGAAGGCGCGGTGGACGTTCCACAGGGGACACGCCCCGCCGAAGCGCGCGAACTGGAGGCGCGTCGCCGAATGGCGCTTGGTGATCGTTCCGGCCTGGTCGACGCGCACGAAAAAGAAGGGCACGCCCTTGGCGCCCGGCCGCTGCATGGTCGAAAGCCGATGCGCGACCTGCTCGATCGAGGCGCCGAACCGGTCGGCGAGGCGCTCGAGATCGTGCCGCTCGTCCTCGGCTGCCTCGAGGAACGGGCGGTAGGGCATCAGCGCCGCTCCGGCGAAGTAGTTGGCAAGGCCGGTCTTGGCTATGCCGCGGGCGGTGTCCGAATGGAACCGGGCGAGGTCGAGCGTCGCCTCCAGAAGGTCGTCCTGGGTCAGAAGCGCGACCTGGTGCATAAGCTGGAACGCCTGCGTCGAGGCCGCCGCCCGTGCCGAAAGCGTCAGCCGCCCGGCATTTCGGTCAAGGACCCTGAGCCCCTCGCCCTCGGCCAGATCCACGCGGATGCCCTGGCCCTCCAGCGCGGCGGTCGCCCGCGCCACCGGATCGACGCGCTTGCCGTCCGGGCAGGCGAAGCGCTCGGCCGCCCGGTCGACCGCGTCGATGTAGTTGTCGCAATAGTGGAAGAAGTCGCGCACCTCCTCCCACGGGCTGGGCTGCAACATCGCGTCCTCGCGGCCCAGCGCCTCGTCAAGCGAGGCGAGCCGTTCGTGTGTCTGCCGGTAGGCGCGGTGCAGCTCGATCACCGCGCGCGCCAGAGCGGGGGCGTTCGATGCGGCGAGGCGAAGGTCGGCGAGCGGCGGGGGCGCGGGAAGCGCGGGATCGGACAGCGCCTCGCGCAGATCGCTGACCATCCGCTCGGCATCTCCGGTCGAAAGCTCGGTCACGTCGAAGCCGAACTCCTGCGCCAGCGACAGCACCACCCCGGCCGAGACCGGCCGGTGGTTGTTCTCCATCTGGTTGAGGTAGGGCAACGATACGCCCAGCTTCTCGGCAAAAGCCTTCTGGGTCAGGCCGAGCCGGGTCCGCGTCTCGCGCAGCTTCACCCCGGCATAGAGCTTCTGCGTGGCCATCGCCGCCTCCTTTGCAGAAGCAAACTAGCCTTTGCA
>JBNLCA010000356.1:0-6639 GCA_050303575.1 Paracoccaceae bacterium | reverse complement strand
CCAGATATCACCAATGAAGCTTTTTCAATTCTATGGGTCGATGACGCGCCACAGAACAACGCGTTCATAATTGAGAAGCTCGAGTCCGAAGGTGTGCGTATAAGGAAGGAAAAGACGTCGCGTGCAGGTTTGATGGCGCTCCAGGAAGAAGATTTCGACTTGATTATCTCCGATCTTGGCCGATTAGAAGATGGGAAGGACAAGCCATTTGCCGGACTTGAGTTTACAAGAGCTGTCCGCTCGAAAGGTAGCGAGGTTCCCATCCTGATTTTTTCTTCTCGCCGAAATCTAGCGCACAGGCACAAACTAAAGGGCGTAGGTGCAACTGCGGTAACAGCGTCTGCGGTGGATCTATTTCAGTTTGTCCAATCAATCCAAGCTAGAGGCAAGTAGTGCCGAGTTGCTTGCAACACAGCCCAGCTTACCTCGCATCCGCGCTTCGCGCGAAATTCGATCCGCGCGGCATTCTCAACCAGATCATGACGGAGGCGGCATGAACGGCCCGCTTGGCATCACCATGATCGTCTTCGTCCTGCCGCTCGCGGTCTATGCCGGGCTGACGCTGCTGCCCGCGCCCGGTCCGGCCCGCCTCGGCGCCTCCGCCGTGCTTGCCATCGCGACCATCACCTTCGTCCTCTCGGTCCGCGCCCAGAACGCCAACCCGGTCTTCGACGAACCCGCCCTCGTCGCTGCCGCCTCGGTCTCGGCCTTCGCCGGCGCCGCCGCGGGGGCGCTTCTTCTTGCCCTCTTCCCGATTTCGGGCGGCGGACGCATCGCCTATGTCCCGGTCGCGGTCCTTGCCGCGCTGGGCTTCTTCGCGCTCCATGTCCAGATCCTTGCCTGAGCCGTCCATGGACCCGTACGACTTCGCCGCATCGCTCCTGCCCGACGACCACCGCCGCCGGATCGAACTCTTCTGGCAGAGGTTCGCGGCCGAGGCCGACCGGCTCGATGCGCTTTTCTCGGGCCAACGTGGCGAGTCCGTGGAAAGCTCGATCCAGGTCATGCAGGCGCTCGAGGACGTCTCGCCCGACCTGATGTGGGAGTTCGGCCCGGCCGAGAACGGCCACCGCCTCTGCATCACCGCCGAATGGCACGACGAGCTGCGCCCGCTCGCCCGCGCGGTGCGGCAGATGGCGCCGGACCTGCCGCGCTGGCAGTTCCTCGAGGCGCGGGAACCTTCCGACGGCACCGACCTTGCGGGCAATTTCGAACGCCGCTTCCGGACGAAGATGACGCTCTCGCGGATCGAGACGCAGCTCGGGCCGCAGGGGCGGATCGACCTCGTCGGACACGGAAAGGGAAACGCCACGATGCTCGCCGACCAGGCGATCTCGATGGCGACCTATCTCCTGGGCGAGGAGGTCGAGCGCGACTGGATCGGCGCCGCCGACGGCGCACCCCAGAAGGGCGGCTTCCTCGGTTTCGGCCGCAAGCCGCAGGCGGCCTTCGATCCCGCCGGCTTCGTCGACGATGTCCGCGCCGCCATCGCGCGGGCGAAGGCGGGGGCGCCCGACAGGCCCTACGCCGAGCAGCCGATCGACGACCGGCAGACCATGCTGGCGCAGACCGAAGGCCTGCCGCCCGGGCACCGCCGTGCCGATCTTTTCGTGCTGAACACGTCGAACGAGGCGCACGCCCAGGCGATGCTCTCGATGGGCCGATTCGCCTCGCCCACCTACAGCCGGAACGGCGAATGGTTTGTCTACCTTGCCATCGCGCGCACGGCGGAGCTGTCGTTCGACCAGGTCGACGACCGGTACGCGCTCGAATCCCGATTGCACGCCGCGCTTTCGGCGGACGGGACCGGCGGCTGGGTCGCGGGCGGTACCGGCCGCGACACGGTCTATATCGACCTTGCCGTCACCGATGTCGGGCGCGCGCTTGAGCGCATCGCCGAGGTGATGGCGACCGAACCCTCCGCGCCGAACGCAACGGTGCATTTCATGGATACCGGGCTTGAAGGGCTGATCCTGCCCGCAGTTCCGCCCAAGGCCACGGTGCACTGATGCAGACGAGCTTCACCCCCGAACAACTGCACGATCCGGCCACTGCCCGGTCGAACGAGATCCTGCGCGCCTGCGTCCATTGCGGCTTCTGCACGGCGACCTGTCCGACCTACCAGGTGCTCGGCGACGAGCTCGACAGCCCGCGCGGCCGCATCTACCTCATCAAGGAGATGCTGGAATCGGGCCGGCCTGCCGACGAGCGGACGGTCCGGCACATCGACCGCTGCCTCAGCTGCCTCGCCTGCATGACGACCTGCCCGTCGGGCGTCCATTACATGCACCTCGTCGACCACGCCCGCGAACATATCGAGCGCACCTACAAGCGGCCCCTCATGGACCGCCTTCTGCGCTGGACCCTCGCCCGCATCCTGCCCTACCCGACGCGCTTTCGCTGGGCGCTGGCCGGGGCGTGGCTGGCGAAGCCGTTCCGGGCGCTCCTTCCGGACGCCCGTCTGCGCGCGATGCTGGAAATGGCGCCGAAGCGCATCCCGACGCCGTCGCGGAACGACCTGCCGCAAACCTTCCCGGCGACCGGTCCGCGCCGGATGCGGGTCGCCCTGATGACCGGCTGCGCGCAGCAGGCGCTCGATACCGAGATCAACGACGCGACGATCCGTCTGTTGCGCCGGCACGGATGCGAGGTGGTGGTGGCCAGGGGCGCGGGCTGCTGCGGGGCGCTCACCCATCACATGGGCAAGACCGGCGAAAGCCACGCCGCGGCCGAGAAGAACATCCGCGCCTGGCGCGCCGAGATGGAGGACGCCGGCCTCGACGCCATCGTCATCAACACCTCGGGATGCGGCACGACGGTCAAGGACTACGGCCACATGTTCCGCACCACGCCCCTCGCCGAGGACGCCGCGCAGGTCTCGGCCATCGCGACCGACATCAGCCAGCTTCTGGAGGAGATCGGCCTTCCAGAAGGCGCGCCCAGGGGACTCAGGGTCGCCTACCACGCCGCCTGCTCGCTCCAGCACGGTCAGCAGGTGAAGACCGCCCCCAAGACGCTCCTGAAACGGGCCGGGTTCGAGGTGGTCGAACCTGCCGACAGCCACCTTTGCTGCGGCTCGGCCGGCACCTACAATCTCCTCCAGCCGGCCCTCTCCAAGGCGTTGAAATCGCGCAAGGTCTCGACCTTGGAAGCGACCAGGCCGGACATCATCGCCGCCGGCAACATCGGCTGCATGATGCAGATCGGCTCGGGCACCGGCATTCCCGTCGTCCACACCGTCGAGCTTCTCGACTGGGCGACCGGCGGGCCTCGGCCGCGAAAGCTTGGCTCCTTGCCTTGAGGATGCCACATCCCGCGCCTAGGCTCGCGCGCATGCGCGCGTTTCTCCTCGTCTTCGCCCTTCTGGCCCTCGCCCCCCTGGCCGGGCCGCTTCACGCCCAGAACTCGGGCCTCGACCGGCTCGCGACGCGCGAGCGGGTGCTTGGCTGGGAGGCAGTCGGCCGGCTCGACCTGCCGCAGGGCTACTGCACCGGCGTGCTGATCGCGACAGACCTTGTCCTGACCGCCGCGCATTGCATGTTCAACCCGCTGACCGGCACCTACTTCGATCCGGGCCAGATGCGCTTCAGCGCGGGCCTCGCGGACGGACGGGCGATCGCCATCCGCCAGGGGCTGCGGCAGGTCTCGCATCCCGACTACATCCACGCCGCCGGCTTGACGGCCGACAATGTCCGCCGCGACGTCGCGCTGGTGCAGCTCGCAAGCCCGATCCCGGCCGCCACCGCCGCACCCTTCACCGTCGGCACCGTCGGCGGGCGCGGCACACCGGTCAGTGTCGTCTCCTACGGCGAGGGACGCGACGATGCACCCTCGTGGCAGCGGGTCTGCACCGTCATCGGCCACGGCGGCGGGCTGATCGGGTTCGACTGCGACGTCGTCCACGGCTCGTCCGGGGCGCCGGTCTTCGATCGCTCGGGCAGCCGGGCGCGGATCGTCTCGCTGGTCTCGGCCGGCAACGGTCGCGACGCCTACGGGATGGAGCTTCCCGCGCTGGTCGACGAGGTGAAGGCCGCCCTCCGCGCTGGTCGAGGCGTCATCGAGGCCGCCGCGGATGGCGACGCGGCGGCCGTCTTCGTAACGCCCGGCACGCGATCCACCGGCGGCGCCAAGTTCGTCCCCGCAAGCCCGTGAGGTCCGCCCGGTGATCGCCGTCCTGCGCCGCATCGTCGGCATCCTCGGCACGCTGGTCCTCGTCCTGATCGGGCTCGCCGTCTACAACCAGCGCAACTTCGAGGACAGCGGCCTCAAGCCCCTCGTCACCGGCGACGATTCGCGCGGGTGGGAGGCGGTGGGACGCGTGAATATCGGCCAGCGCGGCTACTGCACCGGCGCGCTGATCGCGCCCGACCTAGTGCTCACCGCCGCACACTGCCTTTATGACAGCCTCACGGGCGAGCGGTACGATCTTTCGCAGTACCAGTTCGTCGCCGGGCTGAGGAACGGCGGCGCCGCTGCCTATCGCGGTGTCCGCCGGGCCGCCGCGCATCCCGACTACACCTATGGCGAGGCAGACAACCTGTTCCGCGTCTCGCACGACATCGCGCTTCTGGAGCTCGACCAGCCGATCCGCACCACCGGCGTCCGCCCGTTCGACACGACGTCGAGCCCCAGCATCGGGGCGCCGGTCGGCATCGTCTCCTACGCCACAGGCCGTGACGACGCCCCCTCGCTCGAGGAGACCTGCCGCGTCCTCGCCTGGCGCCAGGGCGTCCTGATGCTCTCCTGCGACATCGACTTCGGCTCGTCGGGCGCGCCGATCTTCGTGATGGAGGCGGGCGAGCCGCGCATCGTCTCGGTGGTCTCGGCCAAGTCCGATGCTTTCGGCAAGCGTGTGGCGCTCGCCGCCCAGCTCGACGGCTCGCTCGATGCCGTCCGGACCGCGCTCGAAGCCTCGGACGGGGTCTTCCGCCGCGTGACCGCCCCCGGCGCGTCCGACGCGCCCGCGGCAGACGATGCCGGCGGCGCGCGCGGCAGCTCCAAATTTCTGCAGCCCTGACCCCGGTCCGGGGTCTTGAACCCTGCCGGAGTGGTTCCTACCTCAGGCATGCGGGGCGCCCGTCCGGGGTCCCGCCGTTCCGCCCGTCCGCACAGCGGAGGGCTTACAAACAGTGTCGCTCAAGAGAGGATGCTCACATGCGAACCTACGACCTTTCCCCGCTTTACCGCGCCACCGTCGGCTTCGACCGCGTCGCCGACATGATGGACCGGCTGCTCTCGGCCGATGTGGCCGACACCGGCTATCCCCCGTACAACATTGAGAAAATCGACGAGAATGCCTATCGCATCTCGGTCGCCGTCGCCGGCTTCGCCGAGGACGAGCTTGCCGTCGAGGTGAAGGAAGGCGCGCTCCTGATCTCGGCCCGCAAGGGCAAGGAGGACGAGCCGCGCACCTATCTCCACCGCGGCATCGCCACCCGTGCCTTCGAGCGCCGCTTCGCGCTGGCCGACCATGTGAAGGTCACCGGCGCCAGCCATGCCGACGGCATGCTCCATGTCGACCTCGTGCGCGAGGTGCCCGAGGCCCTCAAGCCGCGCCGGATCGAGATCGCCAAGGGCGACACGGTCGAGCTGAAGGCCGTCGAGAAGGCCTGAACTTCCCAACGGCGCGCGGAGCCAGTCCCGCGTCCACTTACCTGACACCGGGGCGGCGCTTTCGGGCGCCGCCTTTCTGCGTCAGGCCATGCCGTTGACTTCGAACTCGCTGAAACGGCGGTTCTGAGGGTCGTAGACGATCCCCCAGAACCCGGCCCCTCCGTCGCAGACGACGAAAGCGGCGCCATCCGGGAACATCGACGCAGCGTTGCCGATGACATAGCTGGCATAGATCAACCGGACGCCGTCGCGCTCGAAGCCGGCATACTGACCCCGATATGCGCCCGAGATGCGCGAGGACTTCACGGCGGGGTCGGTCTGGGCGAAGATCGCAAGGTCCGCCTCCAGCGCAGCTATCTCTTCCGGCGAGGGCAGCCACACCGCTCCGGCAGGCGTTGGTGCCTGACGCGAGCACTGCCGGAAGAGCAGCGGCGCTTCTTCTTCCGATACCGGCAGCGGGTCGAGCAGTCTGACCTCGCCTGCCCAGGCGGCCGTGATGCCGGCCGCAAGGACGGACGCAACCATCGCACCAACCAATCTCAACACCATGTCTGACCTCCTGAAGTGGAGGGCGGGACCAATTCGTCCCGCCCGTCAAGATCACCGCGAGAGCGACTGCGCCAGCCGCATCAGGTTCACCGCCTCGGCGCGGTAGCCGAACGGGTCCTCGCCCTTGGCCGAGTTCGCCAGCGCGATGACCTCGTCCCAGCCCCACTGGCCGAGATAGGTGTCGTCCGCCAGCAGCTCGCCGAACCCGGCGATGGCGGCGGCGAACTGCGCGTCCTGGCCGCCCTCGGACGTATCCGTGAAGATCGGCCGCTCGATCAGGTTCGAGACGTCCTCGCCCGGCTCCTTGTAGCGCAGGCGCAGGAAGCCAAGCTCGCCTTCGTTCGCGGGCGCCGCCACCGTCTCGGCCGCCGCCTCGCCGTAGCGCAGCGGGGTGTTGCGGATGGCGGGCGAGCCGACCGGCGTGATCTCGTAGATCGCGGTGACGGTGTGGCCCGCGCCGATCTCGCCGGCGTCCAC
>JBNLCA010000355.1:0-11018 GCA_050303575.1 Paracoccaceae bacterium | reverse complement strand
GGTCCGACCCGCTCGTCGTCGTCGAGGAAGGCGAGGAAGTCGGCATCCGACGCGTCGAGCGCGGCGTTGCGCGCGATCGAGATGTTGCGGCCGGGCGCGTGCCGGTAGACGACCGGAACCGGCGCGAGGCGCGAGAACTGGGCGACCGCGAATTCGGCCGACGGCGTGTCGTCGTTGTCGACGACCAGGATGCGCCCGGAGATGCCGTGCGGCCAGTCGAGCACGTTGAGCGAGCCGAGCGCCGCGCCCAGAAGTGCCGGACGCCGGAAGGTACAGAGCGCGATGTCCAGCCGTCGCATCATGCCGGCACCGGGCGGGCCGAGGGCCTCGGGCGCGCCATAGACCAGTAGCCCGCCGACCATGCGGCGTGCATCAGCGCGGCGACGGAGCCGGTCAGCAGCAGGCGCGGATCGCGCCTGCGCGCGGCGAGCAATGCGCCGCCGGCAAGGCAAGCCGTCAGCCAGATCGCCGCCGGCAGCACAGCCGGCCAGAAGAGCAGCCCGACCGGCGCGAACGCCAGCGCCGGGGCGACAAGGATCATCGCCCGCTGTCGTGCCCTCGGCCGCATCGCGTGCTTGGCGAGTGTACGCGCCCGGCCCTGGCCGTAGCGGAAATATTGCCGCGCCAGGGCGCCGAGCGAGCTTCGCGGGAAATAGGTGACGGCCGTCTTCCCGGTCAGCCAGATTCGATAGCCGGCGCGGGCAAGTCGCAGGTCCAGCTCGGCATCCTCGTTGGTGCGGAAGCTCTCGTCGTAGCCACCCACCGCACGAAAGGCGGCGATGCGCATCAGCGCGTGGTGACCGTGATCGACCCAGCGCCCCTCGGTGACGTTCCGGTGCGCCGAGCCGCCGTTCCCGAGGGGCGAATTCTGCGCGGTGGCGGCGAGGGTTTGGACCAGCCCCTTCCCCTCGGCGTGCAGCGACACCGTCACTGCGTCGGCTCCCGTCGTCCCGGCGTCGGCGATCAGCGCCTCGCAATAGCCCGCCGGATAGGCCGCGTGGGCGTCGATGCGGATCAGCCAGTCAGCCCCCGCGCCGAACCGGTCGACGGCAAGGTTCACTCCCGCGCTCTGCAGCCGGGCGGGGTTGCGCATGAGCACGACCTCGGGCGCCCCGCGCGCGATCTCGGAAACGATCCCCTGCGTGCCGTCGGACGAACCGCCATCGGCGACGACGATGCGAGCGCCCGCCTGTTGCGCGAAGGGAAGGAACTGGGCCAGGAGGCGGCCAATATGGCGCGCCTCGTTCAGGCAGGGGATGACGATCAGGACGCGGCTCACGGCATCACCTTGATGGTTGAGGCCAGCGGCGCAGACCGTGCAGCCGCGAGCGCATCGACCAGCGCGGCGCATTCCTCGGCGCGCACGGTCCAGAGCGACGGCGGTGCTGCGCCCACTGCCGCCCGCAGTCCCGCGATGTCGTCGGGCGTCAGGCGGGCGAGCGCCTGCGCGAGCGCCTCGGGCGATGCCTCGTCGAGGCTTAGCCCGAGGCCCTTCGCCGACAGGAAGCGTGCCGTCTCGGTCCCCGAGAGGGCGATGGGGACGGCACCGTGGCGGCACCCCTCGTAGAGCCGGTTCGGCAGGAGCCACTCGGAGTTCGCGCCGGCCTCGTATCGGTCGATGGCCCAGGCGAAATCGACCGTGCCGTAGATCGCGGGCAGGTCCTCGGCAACATAGGGGCCGAGGAACGCGAGGTCGGGATTGGATTCGACGATCCGGTGAAAGTCGGGGATCGCGTCGAGCGCGGGCCGTCCGCGCAGGACCACGCGCCACACGCCGGGATGGACGCGGGTGAAGACGTCGAGGAGCGTCAGCGACTTCCGGCAGCGCAGGACGCCGAACCAGCCGATCACCGGCGGCGCGTTCGGTCTGCGCTCGGGCGTCTCGATCGGACCGGGAAGGCACTTGTTCTCGATCACCTGGACCGGCACCCGCGTCTTCAGCACCGTTCCGAAATAGTTGCGCACGAAGGCGGGCGAGCTTGTCAGGATCAGGTCGGTTCGTCCCAGGAGCCACCGCTCGGCTGCCCGGAGCGCGCCGGACAGGGCGCCGGTCCCAAGCTGCAAGCGGTGGATGTCGAGGCATTCGTAGACCGTCGCCCGCGCGCCCGGGAACAGGCGTCTCAGAGACGGTGCAAGCGCGAGCGTCTCGATGTTCCGTGCAAGGATCACGTCGGGCGGCGGAACTGCGGCAAGCCGGCGCCGCAGCCCCAGCCGCGCCTTGGCAACGGCCATCAGCCGCTGCGCGAAGCGCCCGTTCCGCGTCTCGCCCAAAGCCACCACCCGGGTAAGGCCGTCACCGGCGCCGATCGGGCCGCGATGGAACCCGGCTATCGTCACGTCCGCGCCGCCCAGACGCAGCATGGCGACGCGGCGCCATGTCGCCGCGTCGTTCACGTCGTGCGTCAGGTAGAGGATGCGCATGGGCGACCTGTCAGCCTGTTCGCGTCACTTCGCCCCGGCGGCGGCGAACCGAACCGGCGCGACCCGGCTCGGCAGGGGATCGGTGCGCAGGAAGTCGGCGAACTCGTCCCTGAGATCCTCGCGCTGCAGCGCCAGCGAAACCGTCGCCTGCAGGAAACCGGACTTCGATCCGCAGTCGAACCGCTGGCCCTGGAACCGGTAGCCGTAAACCGCGCCGCCCTTGCGTGCGATCTCGGCGGCGATGGCGTCGGTCAGCTGGATCTCGCCCCCGGCGCCGACCTCCTTCTTGTTGAGGTGCTTCATCACCTCGGGCGTCAGGATGTAGCGGCCGATGACGGCGAGGTTCGATGGCTGCGTGCCCGGCGCCGGCTTTTCGACGAGGCGGCTTGCGCGGACCAGCGTGCCCATGTCCTCGGCCGGATCGACGATGCCGTACGACGAGGCCTTGTCCGGTGCCACCTCCATCGCGGCGACAAGGCAGCCGCCGGTCTTCTCGTGCGCGTCGACCATCTGGGCGAGGCACGGCTTCTCGGCCGAGATGACGTCGTCGGGCAGGATCACCGCGAAGCTCTCGTCGCCGACAAGATGCCGCGCGCACCAGACAGCGTGGCCCAGGCCCAGTGCCTCGTTCTGGCGAACGTAGGCGATGCGTCCGCTTTCCATGTTGGTCTTCTTGAGCTCGGCCAGGATATCGTCCTTGCCCTTCTTGCGAAGCGACGCCTCGAGCACCGGTGAGTGGTCGAAGTAATCCTCGAGCGCGGATTTCCCGCGCGAGGTGACGAAGATGAACTCCTTGATGCCGGCCGCCCGAGCCTCGTCGACCGCGTACTGGATGAGCGGCTTGTCGACGAGCGTCAGGATTTCCTTGGGGATGGATTTCGTCGCGGGCAGGAACCGCGTTCCCAGACCTGCGATCGGAAAGATCGCCTTCGTTACACGTCGTGCCATGGCTCACCTCGCTGGAGTTTCCGGCCTCCCTGATGACAGGGTCTCAAGGCAGTCCGGTAACAGCAAGCGGGGGGCCGGGGCGCGGGCCGTTCTTCGCCCATCTGCCCCAATTTCATGCGCAAAAGCTCGCGATTTCGGGGATTTGCCTGATTTTTCACGATCTGGAAACACCGCTTGGGCGGCACACGCGGGAGGAGAATCGCTGCGCTGCGGCGCGCCTCGGCGGAGGCCCGCCGGAGCCGGGCGAAAACCGGCGGGATGCCGCCGCGGTCACGGCCCCTCACAAGGCAGGGAGGGGGAGGTCCCAGACCCGAATCCCTCGTGTAGGTCTGATCCCCGAACTCATCCGGCGCGGGGGCGCCTCTCACAGGAACGAGGTCAAGGACATGTCGATTTCTCTCTCCCTTCGCGGCGCGCTCGTCGCACTTGCGCTCGCTGTTTCGGGCGGCGCGGCGGCGGCCGGCCCGCAATATGTCGACGGCACCGGCTACGCCGTCTCGGGCTACGACGTCGTCGCCTACTGGTCGCTGGCGCAGTCGCCCGTCGGCGAGGCGCAGCCCGAAGCGGTGCCGGGCAAGGCCGAGTACACGGCCGAGTACAACGGTGCGAAGTTCGCCTTCGCGACGCCCGAGAATCTGGCCGCGTTCGAGGCCGATCCCGGGAAGTACGTTCCGCAATATGACGGCCATTGCGCTTATGGCGTGGCCCAGGGCGGCAAGGTGCCCGGCAACCCGAACCTCTGGCGGATCGTCGACGGCAAGCTCTATCTCAACATCACCAAGAACGTCGTCGGCTTCTGGGAAGAGGACATTCCCGGCAACCTGACCAAGGCGCGGGGCAACTGGCCGGGGATCGAGACCGAGGCGGCCTCGACCAACGTGATCCCGGCCTTCACCTCGTCGGCACCGGTCCAGTAGGTCCGCCTGCCAAACGCGCGGCCGATGGGCGCCGGCATCACCACCAGACGCGCGCTGATCGCAGCGCTGCCGGTCGCCGCAGGTGCGGCGGCCGGACTGTGGCTCCTGCGCGGGCCCTCTGCCCCGGCGCTGACCCCGGACGAGGCGCTGCGGCGATCCGAGGCCGGCGCGCTCCTCATCGTCGACATCCGCCGGCCCGATGAATGGCGCCAGACCGGTGTCGCGATCGGTGCGGCGACCATCGACATGCGGCGCGAGGATTTCTCCGAGGCGCTGGCCGAGGCGCGGCGCCTGTCCGGCGGACTTCCGGCCGCGATCATCTGCGCGCGCGGCGTGCGGTCGGCCCGCGTGGCGCGGAGATTGGCGGCGGCCGGCCTGACGGACGTATACGACATTCCAGAAGGGATGGAGGGCTGGCTCAGGCGCGGCTTGCCGGTCAGGATGATGGACGAGACAGGATAGGAGAGGCGCGATGATCCGGATACTGGCCCTGTTGCTGATGCTGCTTCCCGGCATGGCGCTTGCCTGTCCGGGCCGGGATGCGCCCTGCGTGATCTCGGGCGGTCAGTATTTCGCGCTGCTCCCCGAGGGCGAGGTGAAGGGCGCGGTCCTCTTCCTGCACGGCTATCGCGGCAACGCGAGGGGCACGATGGGCAACCGCAACCTTGTCGACGGCGTGCTGGCGCGCGGCTATGCGTTCCTTGCCGTCAACGGCTCGGACGGCGACAGCGTCGAGGGAGGCTCGTGGAACTTCGCGCAGATCGAAGGCATGCGCCGCAAGCGCGACGATGACGTGTTCCTCCCCGCCGTCGCCGCCGACGCGGTTGAACGGTTCGGGCTGCCGCGCGGGCGGATGATCCTGGCGGGCTTCTCCGAGGGCGGCTTCATGACAACCTACCTCGCGTGCCGCTCGCCCGGTCTCTTCTCGGCCTTTGCCCCGGCTTCGGGCGGCTTCTGGCGGCCGGCCCCCCAGACCTGTGCCGGACCGGTGCGGCTTTTCCATACGCACGGCTGGAAGGACACGGTCGTACCGCTCGAAGGGCGCTGGCTAAGGGCGGGCCAGATCGCGCAGGGCGACATCTTCGCCGGGTTCGAGACGCTCCGCGAGGCGATGGGCTGCGCCGACTTCAAGCCCGGCCGGATGTGGACCGACGGCGCCTTCATGCGCCGGAGCTGGGATTGCGGGGCCGGCTCGCTCCAGTTCGCGCTCTTCGACGGGCCGCACCAGGTGCCGCGCGGCTGGGCGGACCTGGTGCTCGACTGGTACGAGACGCTGGACTGACCTCAGAGCTCCGAGAGCACGCAGGCAGGCAGAAGCGCCTCGGTATCCTCGCGCGCGCAAAGCGCCGTGCCTTCCGACATGACGGCGGCCGAGGCCGAGGCGACGCCGTGGCGCAACGCTTCGGCGGGCGGCAGGTCGCGGGCGAGGGCCAGCGTCAGGCCGGCGACGAAACTGTCCCCGGCACCGACCTTGCTCTTCACCTCGACCCTGGGCGCGGTGCAGCGGACGCGGATCCCTTCTGTGACCAGAACCGATCCTTCGGCGCCGCGCGCCAGGACCACGATCCTTGCCACGCCGCGTTCGACAAGACCCGCGGCGAACTCGGCGCTCTCGGCGGCGGTGTGGAAGACACGCCCGGCCAGCGCCTCGGCTTCCTCGTGGTTCATCCGGATCACCTCGGCGCCCGGGCCGGGCTCGGCCGCGAAGGCGGTGAGCGGCCCGCCGGCGGTATCGACAACCAGCTTGGCGCGCTTGTCCGCGCAGGCGGCGGCGAAGTCGGCAGGGAAGTCGTCGTGCAGGCCCGGCGGCTGGCTTCCCGACAGAACGCAATAGCCGCCCGGTGTCAGCGCGCCCTTGGTCATGGCAAGCGCGATGGCGATGTCCTGATCTGTCCACGAGGGGCCGGGCAGCATGAAACGGTATTGCAGACCCGTCGTCTCGTCGGCGACCGACAGCGAGATCCGCGTATCACCAGGCGCGGCGAGAAGACCGGTCAGCACGCCCTCGGCGGCCAGCAGCGCCTGGAGCTGTGCGCCCGTCGGTCCGCCCGCCGCGACGAGCGCGAAGGCGTCGCCGCCCAGAAGCCGCACGGCCCGCGCGACGTTGATGCCGCCGCCGCCGGGGTCAACGCGCGGCGCGGTGCAGCGCAGCTTGGTGTCGGGGCGCACCTCGGCGGACGAGGTCGCAAGGTCGAGCGCGGGGTTCAGCGTCAGCGTGAGGATCGGAATCATTGCGGTGTCCGGGTCATGTTAGCGCCCAAACTGCCATTCCCGGTCCCGATACGCCACCCCTGCGCGCCCGGCAGCGCCGGGCGCAGCAATTTTCTCGCCTGACGAGACGTCGTGCCTCAGGCCGGGTCGAGCATCATCTGGTAGCTCGCGGGCACGTAGCGGAAGCCACCCTCGCCGTTCGCCTCGACAAAGCCCATCGCCGGGAAGGGCATGTGGTAGCCGATGAACGGCAACTTGTCGGCGGCGATCATTCCGAAGACCTGCCGTCGCGCCTCGGCCGCCGCCGCCTTGTCGGCGTCGAAGCGGACTTCCCAGTCGGGATGGGCGAGCGACCAGATATAGTGGTTCGCCGTGTCCGCCGTGATGACAAGCTGCTCGCCGGCGCTTTCCAGCATGTAGACCATGTGGCCGGGCGAATGGCCGAAGGCCGCCATGCCGGTGATGCCCGAGACGACCGCGCCGCCATCGCCGATCATCTCGGTCTTCTCGGCGATCGGCCGGACGTTGGCTTCGAACCCCTCGTTCGTGGCTCCGGCCCAGTAGTCGAATTCGGCCTGGCCGGTGACGTAACGCGCGTTCGGGAAGGTCGCCCCGCCGCCAAGCCCGCCGATATGGTCGCCGTGCATGTGGGTGATGACCACCACATCCACCTGGTCGGGCGTGTATCCCGCTGCGGCGAGCGCGGCGGTGATCCCGTCGGGCGCGAGGCCGGTGTCGAAGAGCACCAGTTCGGACCCGGTATTCACCACGGTCGGCGTGAAGAAGAACTGCGCCCGGTCGGCCGGGATGAAGGCGGCTTCCGAGACGGCCCTGAATTCGTCCTCGGGCACGTTCATGCCGAAGATCGTCTGGACGTCCGGCACCGTCCGGGTGCCCGCCAGAAGCGTCGTCACCTCGAATTCGCCCAGCATGAAACGGTTCGCTTGCGGTGTCATTGCGCCTTTCATCTCGGCCTTCGCGCTTGCCGTCCCGGCCAGAGCGCCGGCAAGCGGCAGCGCGGCGGTGGCGGCAATTGCACTACGTCTGGTGATACGGCTGGTCATTCCTAACTCCCCACAGGTTGGTGACTCTCCCGTGGGTAGAGTAGGTCCCGAACCTCGTCCGTCCAGTCACGTTTGGCTTATCTCGGCGGCGTCACTCCCACCATGGGTCGATCTCTGCGATCTCGTCGTCGGTCCAGCCGAAATGATGCGCAAGCTCGTGGACGAGGATGTGGCCGACGAGATGTCCCAGCGGCTGGCCCTCGCGCTCGGCCCATTCGTCGAGGATCGGCCGGCGGAAGAGCCATATCGTGTCGGGCCGGGTCGGCTGGTCCATAACCGACTTCTCGGTGAGCGGAATGCCGTCATAGAGGCCGGTCAGCTCGAAGGCGCTTTCGATCTGCATCTCGTCGAGCATGTCGTCAGGCGCGAAATCCTCGACCCGCAGCGCCACCTCGAGCGCGGCCGACCGGTAGGGCTCGGGAAGCGCCTCGCGGGCGGCCACGGCGAGCGCCTCGATGGTGCCGAGGTCGGGGGGCGGCATGTCGGTCCAGTCGCGTTCCATGCCGCTCATATGGACAAAACGGGCCTTGTGTGAAAGAGGGACGCGACCCGAGGAGCCCCGATGACCACCACCCGTTTCGCCCCGTCGCCCACCGGCTACCTGCATATCGGCAACCTGCGCGCCGCGCTGTTCAACTGGCTGATGGCGCGAAAGGCCGGCGGTACCTTCATCCTGCGCCTCGACGACACTGACCCCGAGCGCTCGAAGGAGGAATATGTCGAGGGCATCCAGGAGGACCTGACCTGGCTGGGCCTGACCTGGGACCGGATCGAGCGGCAGTCGCTCAGGCTGGACCGCTATGCCGAGGTAGCACAGGAGTTGCGGGCGAGCGGCCGGATGTACGAGGTGTTCGAGACGCCGGTCGAGCTCGACCTCAAGCGCAAGAAGCAGCTGAACATGGGCCAGCCGCCGGTGTACGACCGCTCGGGGCTGAAGCTGACGGACGAGGAGAAGGCGAAACTGCGCGCGGAGCGGCCGGGCTACTGGCGGTTCCTGCTCGATCTTCAGCGGATCGAATGGACCGACGGCATCCTCGGCGACATCTCGATCGACGCCGCCTCGGTTTCGGACCCGGTTCTGATCCGGGCCGACGGGCAGGTTCTCTATACCTTCGCCTCGGTGGTCGATGACGTCGACATGGGCGTGACCGACATCGTGCGCGGGTCCGACCACGTGACCAACACCGCCACACAGATCCAGATCATCGAGGCGCTGGACGCGACGCCGCCGCGTTTTGCGCACCATTCGCTCCTGACCGGACCGCAGGGCGAGGCGTTGTCCAAGCGGCTCGGCACGCTTTCGCTGCGCGATCTGCGCAAGCAGGGGATCGAGCCGATGGCGATCCTGTCGCTGATGGCCCGGCTTGGCTCGTCAGACCCGGTCGAACTCAGGACCAGCCACCAGGAGCTGATCGACGGGTTCGAGCTGTCGCATTTCGGTGCGGCGCCCACGAAGTTCGATCCGGATGACCTTTTGCCGCTGACCCAGAGGTATCTGTCCCTGCTTCCGTTCGAAAAGGTCAAGGACGCTGTCGAGGCGGCCGGTGTGCCGGACGCCCTGGCCGAACCGTTCTGGGCGGCGGTAAAGGACAATGTCGCGACGATGGCGGATTTGCCGGGCTGGTGGCAGCTCTTCGCGGAGGGCGCCGAGCCGCTGGTCGATGCCGAGGATCGCGACTTCATTCGCGAGGCCTTCGCGCTCCTCCCCGAGGAGCCGTTCGATGCAACGACCTGGGGAGCCTGGACCGCGGCGGTCAAGGAGGCGACGGGCCGCAAGGGCAAGGCGCTCTTCATGCCGCTGAGGAAGGCCGTCACCGGCCGCGAGCGCGGGCCCGAGATGGCGGACGTGATGCCGCTTCTCCAGAAACGTCCGACACTGCGCTGACCGGCCGGATCCGGCCATCGCGCTGCCCACAAAACGGGCGACACGTCGTGATTTCGAGCGCGGACTATTGCATAAACGGTCGCCGCGCGTTTGGATCGGGCTACGTGTTGTCGCAAACCGGGGGCTGGTTACCGTCACGATATGACCGAAAGCGCGAAGTTCTTCGATGAAATGACGGGCGGCGGCGACCGCGTTCGTGCGCCCTACGCAGACTTCGAAAGCTGGTTCGAGGGTGAGGACAACGCCCGCCTGCGCCGGAAAAGCTCGGAGGCGGAGACGTTCTTCCGCAAGGTCGGCATCACCTTCAACGTCTATGGCCAGGCCGAGGCCGACGAGCGGCTGATCCCCTTCGACATCATCCCTCGCATCATCTCGGGCCGGGAATGGGCCAAGCTCGCACGCGGCATCGAGCAGCGCGTCCGCGCCATCAATGCCTTCCTGCACGATCTCTATCACCGGCAGGAGATCATCCGGTCGGGCCGGATCCCGAAGGAGATCATCGCCAACAACGAGGCGTTCCTGCCGCAGATGATCGGGATCACGCCGCCAGGCGGGGTCTATACCCATATCGTCGGTACCGACCTCGTCAGGACCGGCGAGGACGATTTCTACGTGCTGGAGGACAACGCGCGGACCCCGTCCGGGGTGAGTTACATGCTCGAGAACCGCGAGACGATGCTCCAGATGTTCCCCGAGCTATTCACCAAGATCAGGGTGCGTCCGGTCTCGGACTACCCGACCCGGCTACGCCGCTCACTCGCCGCTTCGGCGCCAGCCGCGTGCAAGGGCAAGCCCGTGGTCGCGGTGTTGACCCCGGGCATCCACAACTCGGCCTATTTTGAGCATTCGTTCCTTGCCGACCAGATGGGCGCCGAACTGGTCGAGGGTAGCGACCTGCGTGTCACCGACGGCCGGATCGCCATGCGGACGACGCGCGGCTACCAGCCGATCGACGTGCTTTACCGCCGGGTGGACGATGCCTTCCTCGATCCCCTGATCTTCAATCCCGAATCGCTCCTGGGCGTGCCGGGGATCTTCGACATCTACCGCGCCGGCGGCATCACGATCGCCAATGCGCCCGGCACCGGCATCGCCGACGACAAGGCGATCTACAGCTACATGCCCGACATCGTGGAATTCTACACCGGCGAGAAGGCGATCCTGAAGAACGTGCCGACCTGGCGCTGCTCGGACCCCGACGCGCTGGCTTACGTCCTCGACCACCTGGCCGACCTAGTCGTCAAGGAGGTGCACGGCTCGGGCGGCTACGGCATGCTGGTCGGCCCCGCCGCCTCGAAGAAGGAGCTTTCCGCTTTCCGCGCCAAGCTCGAGGCGAAGCCCGCGAACTACATCGCCCAACCGACACTGGCTCTGTCGACTTGCCCGATCCTGACCAAGGCGGGACTGGCCCCGCGGCACGTTGATCTGCGACCCTACGTCCTCGTCTCGCCCGACCGGATCGACCTCGTCCCCGGCGGCCTGACGCGGGTGGCGCTCAAGAAGGACTCGCTCGTGGTGAACTCGTCCCAGGGCGGGGGCACCAAGGATACCTGGGTGCTGGAGGACTGATGC
>JBNLCA010000354.1:0-4465 GCA_050303575.1 Paracoccaceae bacterium | reverse complement strand
CCACGTAGGTCAGCGCCATGAGGAGCCCGGCAAAGAGTATGCCGACCGGATGCAGCCGCCCGAGGAAGGCGACGATGATGGCGGTGAACCCGTAGCCCGAGGCGAAGTCGATCGAGATCTGGCCGGCCGGTCCGGTCACCTCGAAAAGCCCGGCAAGGCCGGCCAGCGCCCCGGCCACGCCGAAGCAGAAGTAGACCAGCCGCCCGGGGCTGACCCCGGCGAAGCGCGCGGCGCGCGGGGCCTGCCCGGCAAGGCGGATGTGAAATCCGGTGATGTGCCGGTTCAGAAGCACGTAGCCGCCGATCACCGACAGGAACGCGGCGACGACGCCCCAGTGCATGCCGGTCCCGGCGATCAGCTCGGGGTTCGCCGAACTCGCCCACTGCGCCAGGTTGCGGCTTCCCGGAAAGCCCGCGCCCTCGGGATTCTTCAGCCAGTTCAGCGCGGCGGAGGAAAGCAGCGTCTGTGCGACATAGACCAGAAGCAGCGAGACGAGGATTTCATTGGTTCGGAAGACGACGCGCAGCACGGCGGGGATCATCGCCCAGGCCCAGCCGCCGAGGGCGCCGAAGACCACCATCAGGGGAAAGATCAGCCGCGAGTCGGCAGGAAAGAGCGCAAGACCCGCCGCCGCCCCGACCAGTGCGCCCACGATATACTGGCCCTCGGCCCCGATGTTCCAGATCCCGGCCCGGAAGCCCAGGCTCAGCCCGACCGCGATCAGGATCAGCGGCCCGCCCTTCACCAGAAGCTGGCCGCGGAAATAGAAGGCGAACTCGCCGAAGATCGGGTCCCAGAAGATCGTCCTGATCGCCACCACCGGGTCTTTGCCGAGCGCGGCAAACATCATCCCGCCGGCGAACATGGTCAGCAGCACGGCAAGAACCGGCGTTGCCCAGGTCCAGCCCTTGGACGGTGAGGGGCGTTTTTCCAGCCGGATCACCGCGGGGCCCTCCCGCACTTGCGCTGGGGCGCGCACCGGATGCGCCAGTCACACCGCATGGACGTCCGCCTCGTGCATCCCGTGCGCGCCGCCCATCATCAGCCCGATTTCCTCCATCGTCAGGCCCGGCGTCGGTCGCGGCTGGGACAGGCGCCCCTCGTTCAGCGCCGCGAACCGGTCCGAGATCTCCAGAAGCTCGTCCAGATCCTGGCTGATGACCACCAGCGCCGTGCCGCCCGCCGCGAGGTCGAGAAGCGCCTGCCGGATCGAAGCTGCCGCCGCGGCGTCGACGCCCCAGGTCGGCTGGTTGACCACCAACACCTCGGGCTTCTGCAGGACCTCGCGGCCGATGACGAACTTCTGCAGGTTGCCGCCCGAGAGCGACCGCGCCGCGTTCTCCGGCCCCGGCGTTCGCACGTCGAAGCCCGCGATGATCCGCTTGGCGAAGTCTTCGGCCGCACTCCATGCGACGAAGCCCTTGCGCTCAAGATGCTCGCGCACGACCCCGGTCAGAAGCGCGTTCTCGGTCAGGCTCATGTCCGGCGCCGCAGCGTGGCCCAGCCGTTCCTCGGGCGCCGAGCAAACACCGGCCTTCCGCCGCTCGACAGGCCCCAGCCCGCCAATGTCCGCGCCCTTCAGGCGCACCGCGCCCGGCCCGGCCTTCGCCTCGCCCGAGAGCGCCGCGAGAAGCTCGTCCTGCCCGTTGCCAGCGACGCCGCCGATGCCCAGCACCTCGCCCGCCGCGACGCTGAACGACACCTCCTTGAGCGACGTTCCGAACGGGTTTGCCGAGGCCAGCGACAGTGCCGACACCTCCAGCACCGGAGCGCCCTTCTCGCCCGCAGCCCGCGCCGGCGCGGTGAAGCTCGCGCCCACCATCAGCTCGGCCATCTCGCGCGCGGTCGTGGCCTTGGGATCGCAGGTTCCCACCACCTTCCCGCGCCGCAGGATCGTCGCCCCGTCGCAGAGCGCCCGGATCTCTTCAAGCTTGTGCGAGATGTAGAGGATCGCCGTCCCCTCGGAGGAGAGCTTCCTCAGCGTGTGGAAAAGGATCTCGACCTCCTGCGGCGTCAGCACGCTGGTCGGCTCGTCCATGATCAGGAGCCTGGGATCCTGGAGCAGGCACCGTATGATCTCGACCCGCTGCCGCTCGCCCGCCGAAAGCTCGCCCACCAGACGGTCCGGGTCCAGGGGAAGACCGTAGGCCTCGCTCACCTCGCGGATGCGCGCCGCAAGGCTGCGCATTGGCGGCGGGTTCTCCATGCCCAGCGCCACGTTCTCGGCGACCGTCAGCGCCTCGAAAAGCGAGAAATGCTGGAACACCATCGCGACGCCCGCTGTCCGTGCCGCTCGCGGTTCGGTGGGCTCATACGGCACAGCGCGAAACGTCATCCGTCCGGCATCCGGCCGCACCAGCCCGTAGATCGCCTTGACCAGCGTCGATTTCCCCGCGCCGTTCTCGCCCAGAAGCGCGTGCACCTCGCCGGTTTTCACCGCAAAGGAAATGTCGTCGTTGGCCACGACCCCCGGATAGGCCTTGGTCAGGCCCTCGACCGTCAAAAGAACTTCTGTCCCCGTCATCCCGCCGTTTTCTTCAGCAGCGCTTCGGCGCGCCTTTGGGCAAGTATTGCCGCCGAAACCGATATGGCAATGGCTTGCGGGTGCTTGCCAAGGGACGGATCGCCTATCGGGCAGGCAATGCGCGATATTTGGGCGTCCGCGTGCCCGAGCTCTTCCAGCCGTTTCCGGAACCGCGCCCACTTGGTTTTCGATCCGATCAGCCCGGCCCGCGCGAATCCCCGCCCAAGGAGCGCATGGCAGAGCGCGAGGTCGAGCGCGTGCGAATAGGTCAGGATCTGGTGCTCGGCCTCCTCGGGCGCATGGGCGGCCAAAAGGGCAGGGTCGGCTGCGACAAGCCTCTCGACACCTGGCGGGATCGTCTCTGGAAACCGGTCGGCGGACGTGTCGATCCAGGTGATCCGCAGCCCCGGCAGCGGCGCCAGAACGCCCACCAGAGCCCGCCCGACATGTCCCGCGCCCCAGATCCAGATCGCCCGTTCGGCCTCGCTCACCGTTTCGACCATCCAGCCCTGCACCAGTTCGGGCCCGCCGGTCACACCTTCGCCACGCGCTTTCTGGAGCCGCCGCCTGACCGCCAGCGGCATCTCCCCGGTGCCAACCCGGCGGACCACCAGCCCGGCCTCGGGCACCAGCGCCGCGACCGCCGCCGCATCGAAGACCTCGGTCACAAGGACCACGCGCCCGCCGCAACACTGCTGGAGCTCCGGTCCCAGCGCCATCCGGTCGACCCGGGCGCCACCCGCCGCCAGCATCCCGCGCGCCCGCGCTGCCGCCTCGAACTCCAGCGCCCCGCCGCCGATCGTGCCTGACTGGCCGCCCGCCCAGACGAGCATCGCCGCCCCGGCCTCGCGAGGCGCCGAGCCCTTCGCCTCGGCCACCACCACACGCGCCACCCGGCCCTCGCGGGAAACGGCGTCACTCAGGTCGGCAAGGTCGAAGCTCATCCTTCGCCTCCCGGGTAGCCGGGGACTATTCCGCGCACCTCACCATGGCCGATCCGTCGGTCGAAGGGGGCCAATGCCGGCGACTCGAGCTCTTGGTCCGCGCAGAAAATAACCGTCAGCCAGTCATCGTATGGCGCTACGGTTCCTGGCCGGTATCCACCTCCGCGCCAGCATTCCGCTCGCAGCGGGTAGCCTTGCGCCTGGCCGTGGGACAGTGCTTCTTTGGGGTGTTTGAACTCGACATGAACTCCGAGCCGCCTTCCGGTCGGGGCCATAAAGAGCAGCATAAGGTCCGTCTCGAGGCTCGAACTGCCCTCGATCCGGCAGGTGCAACGTTTGTCCCGCCCGCACCAATAGTTAACGTAGAACGGCTGCTTTGTGCCCGGGCGATACTCTTTTTGGAGTTCATGAAGGGACACTGCGAAGGCGTATCGATCCTCGTGTCGCGTTCCCGCGATGATCCAGTTCCGCACCCTGCCATCGGTGAAAGCGGCGGCTGCAATCGCATCGAGAAAGGGCTGTGCCTTTGAAGAATAGCTACTCATGCCCCCTCCTGTCGCTTCACTGCCCAGAGCACCCGCTCGGCCGTCGCCGGCGCGTCGAGCGCGACATAGCGCGAGCCGTCGCCGCAGGCCGCCACGGCGTCTGACAGCGCCAGGAACGCCGAGATACCCAGCATGAAGGGCGGTTCGCCCACAGCCTTGGAACGATAGATCGTTTCCTCGCGGTTCTCGCCGTCCCAGAGCCGGACATTGAACACACGCGGCCGGTCGCCGCAGGCGGGGATCTTGTAGGTCGAGGGGGCGTGTGTCCTGAGCCGCCCCTTGTCGTCCCACACCAGTTCCTCGGTCGTCAGCCAGCCGGCGCCCTGCACGTAGCCGCCCTCGATCTGGCCGATGTCGATCGCCGGGTTCAGCGAGGCGCCGCAGTCGTGCAGGATGTCGGTGCGGAGAATCCGGTTCTCGCCGGTCAGCCGGTCGATCACCACCTCGGTCAC
>JBNLCA010000353.1:0-5238 GCA_050303575.1 Paracoccaceae bacterium | reverse complement strand
GCCGATGCCAGAACCAGCGCCGCCGCCCCGTCCGAGATCGAGGACGAATTCGCAGCCGTCACCGTACCGCCGGGCCGGAAGGCGGGCTTCAGCGTCGGGATCTTCTCGGGCCGCGCGGTGCCGGGCTGCTCGTCCTCGGCCACCACGGTCTCGCCTTTGCGGCCGATCACCGTCACCGGCGCGATCTCGCGCGCGAAGGCGCCGGACTTCTGCGCGGCCAGCGCCCGGTCGAGCGAGGCGAGCGCGTAGGCGTCCTGCGCCTCGCGCGTGAACTGGAAGGCCTCGGCGCAATCCTCGGCAAAGGTGCCCATCAGCCGGCCCTTCTCGTAGGCGTCCTCGAGCCCGTCGAGGAACATGTGGTCGATCACCTGACCGTGGCCCAGCCGTGCACCCGAGCGCATCTTCGGCAGAAGGTAGGGCGCGTTCGTCATGCTCTCCATGCCGCCCGCGACCATGACGCCGGCCCCGCCCAGCGCGATCCGGTCGAAGGCCATCATCGCCGCCTTCATGCCCGAGCCGCACATCTTGTTCAGCGTCGTCGCCGGGACAGCGTCCGGAAGGCCCGCCGCGAAGCCTGCTTGCCGCGCCGGCGCCTGGCCTTGCCCGGCGGGCAGGACGCAGCCCATCAGCACTTCTTCGACCGCATCTGGTGCGACCCCGGCCCCGTCCAGCGCCGCCCGGATCGCCGCACCGCCCAGCGCGGGTGCGCCGGTCCCGGCGAAGGAGCCCAGAAGACCGCCCATCGCCGTCCGCGCCGCGCCTGCGATCACCACTTCTTCCATGACGTCCTCCCGGTCCCAGGGGACCTGCATACCGAATGGTAAGGATTGCCGTCTAGCCTCGCTCGCGGACCTGGCATGGAGGACAGCATGCAACTCGAAACCCATGACCGCGGGGACACGCGGGTGATCACGGTTGCCGAGCCGCGGATCGACGCCGCGGTGGCGATCCAGTTCAAGGAAGCGGTGCGCCAGGCAACGGGCGACGACGCGGGGCGCGTGCTTCTGGACATGACCTCGGTCAGCTTCCTTGATTCGAGCGGGCTAGGCGCGATCGTCGCGGCGATGAAGCTTCTGGGCGGGGGCCGGCGGCTCGAGCTTGCCGCGCTCCACCCGAATGTCGAGCGGGTCTTCAAGCTGACCCGGATGGACACGATCTTCATCATCCACCCCAGTGTCGAGGCGGCGTTCGATGCCGCCGCGCCGCTTGCCGATGCCGGGTGATCCGATGGGACAACCGCAACCCAACGCAAGTCTCGATGTGGCGCCGATGCCGGCCGGGACAATGTCGGTCCGCGAGGATCTCGATCTGACGCTGTCGTCCGACCCGATCGCCGTCCGCCTGACCCTGCGCCGCCTCGTCGGCCGGCTGGTCAGCGAGGGAATCGCGCCCGACAGCGCCGGCAAGGCCGAACTGGTGCTGGCCGAAGTGCTGAACAACGTCGTCGAACATGCGCTGAAGGACCGCCGCGGCGGCCGGATCGCGCTGCGTGCCGGCATCGCCGGCGGCCGGCTGGTCGCCGAAGTCTCCGACGATGGTGCGCCGATGCCCGGCGACTCGCTGCCTGCGGGTCAGCTGGCGACCGGTGACGCGGTGCAGGACGATCTGCCGGAGGGAGGATTCGGCTGGCCGCTGATCCGCCAGCTGACCGACGAGATTCGCTACCAGCGATTGGATGGCCGGAATGTCCTCTGGTTTTCCATGGCGTTAGGCGAGGACGACCTGACCTTCGCCCGCTGACGGGCGGTCCAAGTGCCACGAAATTACCCCGATTCCACCCTACCGCGGCCCGGAATCACCTAGATAAACAGACTTGTAGCGTAAGGCTTCCCTCGGCGTCGCGTTTCACAGCCCCCACCCAGTGCGCGACGCCGAGGTACTTACGCTCTCTCCCCCGGATAGATGAAACAGCCAGCCCCTGGGCCCGCGTCTGACGCTTCGGGCACAGGTTTCAGCCTGCTCGCTCCTCGCGGACCGCCGCGTTTGGCCGATGCCCCCCTTTCGCCCTGTGCGAACGGCCCAACGCAAGTTGATGCGACCGACCGCGAGCGCTTCCGCTCCCGCCCAGATGGCTGCCTCGACCCTCCCGCTCAGGGGCCAAGGCGCGCGGTCCGGAGGTCCGCCAATGCATGCGCCCGGCGGGTTGGCTTTGCCCGTGACCGGGCATAGCCTCGCCGCCGAGAGGGAGACCCACATGCGTGATTTTCATCTGCCCGGCCGCTCGCCCGTTTACGCGACGAATGGCATCTGCGCCGCCTCGCACCCGCTGGCGGCGAAGACGGCTGTCGCGGTCCTGGAGGATGGCGGCAACGCGGTCGATGCGGCCATCGCCTCGGCGGTGCTGCTGGGGTTCTGCGAGCCGCAGATGACCGGGATCGGCGGGGACTGCTTCGTCCTCGTCAAGCCGGCCGGCAGCGAGGACGTGATTGCGCTCAACGGCTCGGGCCGCGCGCCCGCCGCGCTCGACGCCGCCGAGATGCGCGCGCTCGGGCTGAACGCGATCCCGACCTACGGGGTCGAGGCGGTCACCGTGCCGGGCGCCATCGACGCTTTCTGCCGCCTCGCCGAGGCGCACGGCCGATGGGGTCTCGACCGCACCCTCGCCCCCGCCATCCGCTATGCCGACGAGGGCATTCCGGTCGCCCCGCGCGTCGCATTCGACTGGCCCGAG
This sequence comes from Paracoccaceae bacterium, assembly GCA_050303575.1. Lineage (GTDB taxonomy): Bacteria > Pseudomonadota > Alphaproteobacteria > Rhodobacterales > Rhodobacteraceae > JBNLCA01. The sequence continues at coordinate 2,567 of JBNLCA010000353.1, read as the reverse complement.
GGCGCGACCGAACTGAAGGGCGCGGCGCGCGAGCATTTCCTGATCGGCGGCAAGGATGCGCAGCCCGGCCAGATCTTCCGCGCGCCGGGACAGGCCGAGGTCCTGAGGCGCATCGCCCGGGACGGCCGCGCGGCCTTCTACGAGGGCGAGGTGGCCGAGGACATGGTCGCCGCGCTCCGCGCCTTGGGCGGGGTTCACACACTCGAAGATTTCGCCGCCACCGAGGCGACCTGGGGCACGCCGATCTCGGGCAGCTACCGCGGGGTCGAGCTTCTGGAGCATCCGCCGAACGGCCAGGGCGCGACGGCGATTCTCCTGGCGCAGATCCTGTCGAACTTCGATCTCGCCGCGCTCGACCCATGGGGCGCCGAACGCGCGCATCTCGAGGCCGAGGCGACCAAGCTTGCCTACGACGCACGGAACCGCTTCGTCGCCGATCCGGGCCACATGACACGGCTCGACCACATGCTCGCGCCCGCGACGGCCGAAAAGCTTGCCGCTTTGATCGATCCCGGGCGGGTCCTGCCCGACCCGCGCTCCGCCTCCGAGGCGATCCACAAGGAGACGATCTACCTCACCGTGGTCGACCGCGACCGGATGGCGGTATCGCTGATCTACTCGATCTACCATGCCTTCGGCTCGGGCATCGCGACCGACAGGTTCGGCATCCTGATGCACAATCGCGGCGCCGGCTTCACGCTCGAGGAAGGGCACCCCAACGAGGCGAAGGGCGGCAAGCGTCCGATGCACACGATCATCCCCGCGATGCTGCGCGAGGGCGGACGGATCACCATGCCGTTCGGCGTGATGGGAGGCGCCTACCAGGCAACCGGCCACGCGAGGTTCCTGACCAACACGGTGGACTTCGGCCTCGGGCCGCAGGCCGCCATCGACGGGCCGCGTGCCTTCGCCGATGCCGATGGCCTGTCGGTCGAACGCGGCTACGCCCCCGAGGTGCGCCAGGCTCTCGCCGATCTCGGCCACCGGGTCTCGGTGCCGGAGGGGCCCATCGGAGGCGCACAGGCGATCCGCATCGACCACGAGGCAGGCGTGCTGATCGGCGGCTCGGACCCGCGCAAGGACGGCTGCGCGCTCGGCTACTGAGCCGGCGCCAGCCGTCTGCGCAAAGGGACCAGCACGGGGATGCCCGCAAGCCGCAGATAGGCCAGCAGGTAGAAGCCGGTGATCACCGCCAGCCCGCCCGGCAGGATCGCCGGCATCAGCACGCCTGACACCGCGATCCCCCCCGCCATGAGAGAAAGAGGCCAGAGCAGGACCGACGTCAGCGGATTGCCCAGCTCGCCCGCCCCGGCATCGTGGGCAATGATTGCTGTCACCTGCCGATGCAGAAGACTGTGGAGGTGCCCGCCGTCGGCCTCGCCCGGACTGCGGCCGGCCAGCCATCGCCGGGCGATGGAGGCGAGCGTCTCGGTCACCGGGTAGGCCAACGCCACGAGCGCCGCCATCGGGGGCACATCGGGATTGCGGGCGACCAGCGCCACCGCCAGTGCCCCGAGCATCGTCCCGGCGAGGTAGGCGCCGGCGTCGCCGAGAAAGATCCGCCCGTGCGGGAAGTTGAAGATCAGGAACGCCGCCAGTCCGGCCGCCACGATACCGCAGGTGGCCAGAAGTGGCGCATCTCCCGCCAGCCAAGCCGCGCCGCCGATGGCGGAAAGCGCGATCAGAACTGTCCCCGCCGCAAGCCCGTGAAACCCGTCGACCAGGTTCACCGCATGCGCCGCCCCGGCCACCGCGAACGCGGTGAAGAGCGCCGCCGCCAGAGGCACCGTGAGAACCGCATCAAGCCCCGGCACGCCGATGCCGGTGACCGCATTCCCGGTCAGAAGAACGGTCGCCAGCCCCGCGACCAGCGTCGCAGCCAGCCGCAGGCGCGGCGAGATGCGGCCGGTCACATCCTCGGCCAGCCCGGCCGCAAAGGCCGGCAGCGCCGCCAGCGTCAGCGCCGCGCAAAGGCCACCCAGCACCCACCCGCCCGCCGCGCAGGCCGCTAGAAGCACGAGCCCGCCCACCCGCGGCGCCGGGCGCGTGTGGACCTTCTGCGCGCCGTCGAGCCAGTCGCAGGTCGCCCGCGCATGGAGCGAACGTGTCGCGATCAGCGCCGCTGCCGTTGCGACACCTGCCGCCCCGGACAGCATCAGCACCACGGAAAGACTCATGCCCGGCGCCTTTCGCGATGCGAAAGTCTCGCTCCCCACTTCGCCTCTGCTAAGCTAGGGAGAAAGCGAAAGGGGTGGTCGGGCCTGCAACTCATGGTCAGTGCCTGTTCCTCGGTTCAGGTTGAGGGGTCCGGGTTGAGGACAAAGGGGCACGATTCCCCTTGCAGCGGAGTTAAGACCGGCGTGAGCGTTCGTCCCAGGAAGATCGCCATCCTCGGCACGGTGGGTATCCCGGCCCGCTACGGCGGCTTCGAGACGCTGGCCGAGAACCTGGTCGCGCAGAACCGCACGCACGGCAAGCACGCGATCACCGTCTGGTGCTCGGGGCCCGCCTTCGCCGAGCGGCGGACCAGCTTCCTCGGTGCCGAGCTGCGCTATCTTCCGTTCCGC